>CAZILR010000154.1:3938-9613 GCA_964539995.1 uncultured Planctomyces sp. | reverse complement strand
ATGCACTCGTCCCTTCAACCTGTTACCTATGTCCCCGAACGACGGTTCCCCTTATCCCCCGTTTGAAGAGATGCAAGCTGGGCCAACCGCTCTTGAGTTCCACCAACGACTGGTCACTTATCTTCTGTCTGTTGCTTCACACGCCTCTCAAAGGATTTCGATAACGATGCCCATCAATACTCTAGTTACTACGGCTTGTCTGTTTTTTTTCACGGCGCGATTGGGGTTGGCGGCGGATGCCACGGACTGGCGATCGTGGCGCGGGCCGCTGGGAAATGGGAGCGTCGAACAGGGGAGCTATCCCGTCTCCTTTGGCGCGGACAAGTATCTCTGGCGGACTCCGTTGCCGGGCAAGGGGTGTTCAACGCCGATCTTGCTCAACGAAAAGATTTATCTGACGTCTCCTGCCGACGGGAATGACGCTTTGCTGTGCTACGACTTGCAAGGCATCGAGAAATGGCGGGCAGTCTTCGGCAAGGAGAATGCCGGCAAGCATCGCAATGGGTCGGGAAGCAATGCGTCACCGGTCACCGATGGCAAGGCGGTCTTCATCTTCTTCAAGAGCGGCACGTTCGCGGCGGTGGAACTCGATGGCAAGGTCCGCTGGAAGACCGACCTCGTGGAACGGTTCGGTAAGGACACCTTGTTTTGGGATCATGGCACGTCGCCCGTACTGACAGAGAAGTACGTCGTCATGGTCCGCATGCACCAGGGAGAATCGTGGCTGGCCGCGTTCGACAAAGTGACGGGCGAAATGGTTTGGAAGGTCGCCCGCAACTACAAGACGCCGACGGAATGCGATCACGGCTACTCGACACCTTTGGTCATTCAGCACCAAGGGAAGGAGTCGATCCTGGTTTGGGGAGCCGAGCATCTCACAATTCATAACGCGACCGATGGGCAGGTCTCTTGGTCGTGTGGCAACTTCAATCCGGACGCCAACAAGCTTTGGCCAGCGATCGCGACACCGGTGATCGTGGAAGACATGGTGGTGATCGCCTACGGCCGCAACGATCGAGGCATCCCGCGACTGCATGGGATTCGGCTAACGGGCAGCGGCGACGTCACGCAGACCAATCATGTGTGGAAGCGAGGCGATGTGGGGACGTTCGTCCCGACTCCGGTCGCCTACAAAGGCCGAGTCATCCTGGTCGGCGACAAAGGTGAAGTCACGAGTGTCGACCCCGTCACCGGCAAGACGATTTGGGAAGGATCATTCCCAAAGAGTCGGTCGAACTTCTACGCCTCACCGCTGATCGCCGGAGACAAGCTGTTCGCGCCACGCGAGGACGGAATCGTGTTTGTCGCGAACGTCGCCAACGACAAATTCGAATTGTTGTCCGAAAACGACATGGCCGAGTCCGTCATCGGCTCACCCGTCCCGTCCGCGAACCGCCTCCTCATCCGCGGCGAGAAGCATCTGTTCTGCATTGCTTCTGAGTCGTCGTCGCGGCGATCGCAATAGGCCGACGAACACTTCCTTCAAACCGCACGGGGCCGCGGTTCAATACGAACCGTCTGCGTTTGGATAGCGATCGGCCATTCCATTGCAGAGGCGATCATCACTGAGTGATCCGGATTATGGCAATGCCAGCAAGAGTGCATTGAGTTCATCCGTGAAGACACCGATGACATCCGTCCCATCGATGAAGTCCGTGAGGCTGGTGCTGCCAGCTCCACCGGACAGGGAATCCTCGCCATCGCCGCCAGTGAGTGTGTCGTTGGCTTCTTCGCCGAAGAGCAGATCGTTGTCGTCACCCCCTTGCAGATTGTCGGTTCCCAAGCCACCGAGGATCGAGTCGTTGCCGGAATCTCCCTTGAGGAGATCATTGCCGGCTGTTGCACCCACGCCACGGAGGTCACCCACGAGGACGTCGTTGTCGTTTCCACCAGAGATCGTGTCGTTGCCGGCCTCTCCGAACAGGAAGTCGTCGCCGTCACCTCCCTCAAGAACGTCGATTCCGGCGGCTCCACGGATTGTGTCATTGCCGGCTCCGCCGACCAGTGTATTCGCGGCGGCATTGCCGAGGATCGAGTCGTCGCCAATTCCCGTGGTGACATTCTCGAAGTTGAGAGCCTGTTTCGCGGTGCCGGTCGCTCCAGTCTTGACCGTGCGGTTGGCATGGGTCGCCAGCGCCTGTTCGCTGTTGAGTCCGCCGACCAACGTGGTCCCCAAATTCACCGTGACTGCCGTGCTGACCGCGCTGAAGTCGAGAAGATCCTTGGTCCCGGCGGAACCCAATTCGATCACGGTATCGATTTCGGCGGTGTCCGTGTCGCCGAAGAGGTAGGTGTCGTCTCCTTTGCCGCCGCTGAGGGTATCATTCCCATCGCCACCGGTGAGCAGATCGATTTCCGCTCCGCCATTGACGCTGTCGTTGCCAAGCCCCCCGTCGAACTCAACGCGGAAGGCATTAACGGCGGTGATCTTGCTGCCGTCAAGAAGGTCGTTGCCTTCGCGCCCGTTGAAGGCAATGGTTCCCTTGAACTTGTTGGACGCTGGCGTGCCCGCAGTATTCAGCGAGGCGTCGAGAATGACATTATCGACGAGGTTGCCACCTTCGATCGTTAGGGTGCCAATATCTTCCAGGCGAGTGTCAGGAATCAAATTCGGACCGGTGGCCGAAGTGCGGACAAACAAGTTCGTACCAACCTTCAAGACCGTCACGGTGTTGGCCACGTCCCCCAGTTGCACCTCGCGATCGAAGAACTGGTCGTTGACATTGACGGTGATGATCCCCGTCCCCTTGGCACCAATGTTGTCTGTGGCCGTGACGGTCAGCTTGTAGGACGCGAGTGCTTCGTAGTCGATTTTTGTGGCGTCGTTGACTGAGATCAGTCCTGTCGCCGCGTCGATCTTGAAGGCGTTGTTCGTGTTTCCCGCTGTGATGGCATAAGCCGTGACCGCGCCGCCTGGGTCGGGATCGTTCGCTTCGGCGGTGCCAACTTCCGTGTTGTTCGTCGTGTACTCGTCGATGGTGAATGTGGCCGCCGTGACGATCGGACCATCGTTGATTGGTCGCACGGTCAACACGAACGTGTCTTCGGCGGTCGCACCGCTGGTGTCGGTGACCGTGACCGTGATCGTTGTGGTTCCGAATTGGTTCGGCAGCGGAACCAGTTTGATCGTCCGGCTTCCGGCACTGCCACCGAGCACGATGTTGGCAGGGGCGTCGGGAATCAAATCGGTGTCCGAGGACGTGGCTGTCACCGTCAGCGCGTTCAAGTTGACCAACTTGTCATCGACGTCATCGATTTTGAAAGCGATGGCCGCCGTCGGCTTGTCTTCGTCGATGGCGACGTCGGCAATGTTGGTGATCGTCGGTGGCGCGTCGTTGACGGGATCGACTGTCACGACGAACGTCTGCAGAGAGAATCCATTGTTGGCGTCCGTGACTTTGACGGTGATCGTTGCCGTGCCGAAGAGATTGGCCGCTGGCGTGACGGAGACGGTGCGGTTTTCCCCGGTGCCTCCGAAAACGACATTGGCCACGGGGATCAGCTTCGCGTTGGACGAAGTGGCCGTGAGCTTCAGCAAGCCTGCAGTGGTCTCGACGTCGCCGACGGTGACCACCAGCGGACCGGTTGACGTATCTTCGTTAACCGTCTGGTCGTCGATCTCCGTAAGTGTCGGCAAGTCGTTCACCGCCGTCGCCGTGATCGTGAAGATCTGCGCGACACTCGTGTTCACTCCGCCGCCCTCTGTTCCGCCGTTGTCTTGCAGTCGCACGGTGACAGTCACCGTGCCGCTGGCGTTTGGTGCGGTTTCGTAAGTCAGCGTGCCGCTCGGAGAGATTTCTGGTAGCTGTGCAAAGAACGCGTCGTTGCTGGTCGTTACGAGGAATTCTAGTTCCTGCCCGGCCTCGTCGGTCGGGCCGGCGCTGATCTTGGTTGCCCAATTCAACACGCTTCTGGGGCCGAAGTCCTCGAGCGCCGTTTGGTTGGCTCCCTTCGTGAAGCTCGGCGCGTCGTTCACGGCAAAAACATTGATCGTGAAGGTCTGAGTCTCGCTGAGATCGACGCCACCGTTGGTGACTCCGCCGTTGTCCTTGACGCGAACCGTGACCGTGGCAGTGCCATGAGCATTCAATGCCGGGGCAAACGTCAGCACGCCGGCTGCGGAAATGGCTGGTGCGGTCTTGAACAAGGCGGCATTGTTATTGGTCACCTGGAACGTGAGTGTCTGGCTCAGCTCATTTCCTGGGATCGCCACATTGTCCACGCCCTTGTGCAAGTTGGTCGCGAAGCCCGCCAAGAGTTGCGCGACATCCTCCGGCACGTCGATTTCGGTGTCGGGGAGTGTGAAGCTGGGCACGTCGTTGACTGGCGTGATCGCGATCGTGAAGGTCTGAGCCGCGCTGAGATTCTTGCCGCCACCCGCCACTCCGCCGTCATCGTGCAGTTGAACGGAGATGGTCGCCGTTCCGCTGGCGTTCGGTGCTGGCGTGTAAGTCAGCACGCCTGTCGGAGAGATGCTCGGCTGCGTGCTGAACAACGCGTTGTTGCTGTTCGTGACGAGGAAGTCCACTTGCTGCCCGAGCGCCGCCTCTCCCGCGCCGGCACTGATGTTCGTCGCCCAATTGACGGTTTGAGCGGCGGCATCCTCCAGCGCCGTCTGATTCGCACCCTTGGTGAAGCTCGGAATTTTGTTCAAGCCAGCCAGCGTGATCGTGAAAGTCTGCGTGGCACTGGCATCGACACCGCCGCCCGCCGTGCCGCCGTTGTCGTGGAGATGAACCGTGACCGTCGCGACGCCAGACGTATTGGCCTTCGGCGTGTACGTCAGCGTGCCATCCGGAGAAACCGCCGGCGCGACCGTGAACAGCGTGGCGTTTGTTGTGGTCACGACGAAATCGACCACCTGAGTGGACTCATTCGCCGGACCCGCACTGACGTTCGTCGCCCAACTCGCAAGCGATTTCTGCACACCGTCGCCGAGCGTCGTGACATTCGGGCCACTTGTGAAGCTGGGCGTGTCGTTGACCGCAGTGATCGTGAAGGTGACGTTGGCGGTGCTGGTGAGGAAGTCGTCGGCACTGTTGGTGGTGCCGTTGTCACGCAGTGTGTAGGAGAAGCTGGCCTCGCCGTTGAAGTGCGGGGTGGGTGTGAACTCGACGTTGGAGCCGCTGATGGTGACAGCTCCGCCGACGGGATTGCTGACGGCGGTGATGGTCAGCGTCTGTCCGCCCTCGTTGGCCGGTCCCTTGGAATCGTTCCCCAGCAATGAGGCGAAGGTGATCACGCGCACGCCGCTGTCTTCGGCGACGCTGGACAGCGAATCGTTCGCGCCGCTGGGTACGTCGTTGACGGCGTTGACGGTGATGGTGAAGGTCTGCGTGGCGCTGGTGTCCACACCACCAAAATCGGTTCCGCCGTCGTCGTGGATGCGAACGGTGACGGTCGTTGAACCATTCGCGTTGGCGGCGAGGGTGTAGGTCAGGGTGCCGTTGGCGGCGACGCTGGGCTGCGTGGCGAACAAACTGTTGTTGTCGTTGCTGACGAGGAAGTCGAGCGTCTGTCCGGCTTCATTGGCCGGTCCTTTGCTGATCGACGTGGCCCAACCGCTGACGGATTGTGCGGAGGCGTCTTCATTGACGGTCTGATCGGCCCCCTTGGTGAAGCTGGGTACGTCGTTGACGGCGTTGACGGTGATGGTGAAGGTCTGCGTGGCGCTG
>CAZILR010000154.1:0-3838 GCA_964539995.1 uncultured Planctomyces sp. | reverse complement strand
ATTGTGCGGAGGCGTCTTCATTGACGGTCTGATCGGCCCCCTTGGTGAAGCTGGGGACGTCGTTGACGGCATTGACGGTGATGGTGAAGGTCTGCGTGGCGCTGGTATCCACGCCACCAAAATCGGTTCCGCCGTCGTCGTGGATGCGAACAGTGACGGTCGTTGAGCCATTCGCGTTGGCGGCGAGGGTGTAGGTCAGGGTGCCGTTGGCGGCGACGCTGGGCTGCGTGGCGAACAAACTGTTGTTGTCGTTGCTGACGAGGAAGTCGAGCGTCTGTCCGGCTTCATTGGCCGGTCCTTTGCTGATCGACGTGGCCCAACCGCTGACGGATTGTGCGGAGGCGTCTTCATTGACGGTCTGATCGGCCCCCTTGGTGAAGCTGGGGACGTCGTTGACGGCATTGACGGTGATGGTGAAGGTCTGCGTGGCGCTGGTATCCACGCCACCAAAATCGGTTCCGCCGTCGTCGTGGATGCGAACAGTGACGGTCGTTGAGCCATTCGCGTTGGCGGCGAGGGTGTAGGTCAGGGTGCCGTTGGCGGCGACGCTGGGCTGCGTGGCGAACAAACTGTTGTTGTCGTTGCTGACGAGGAAGTCGAGCGTCTGTCCGGCTTCATTGGCCGGTCCTTTGCTGATCGACGTGGCCCAACCGCTGACGGATTGTGCGGAGGCGTCTTCATTGACGGTCTGATCGGCACCTTTGGTGAAGCTGGGGACGTCATTCACCGCGTTGACGGTGATGGTGAAGGTCTGCTCGGCACTGGTATCCACGCCGTTGTGGACCGTGCCTCCGTTGTCGTGGATGCGAACCGTGACTGTGGCGACTCCATTGGCGTTGCTCGCCGGTCGGTAGGTCAATGTGCCGTCCGCCGAGATGCTTGGCTGCACCAGGAACAAGCTGTTGTTGTCGTTGCCGACCAGGAAATCGAGCGTTTGGCCGGACTCGTCGCTGGGGCCTTTTGACAAGTTGGTGGCCCAGCCGCTGACGGTCTGAATTCCCGCGTCTTCATCGACGGTTTGGTTTGCTCCCTTGGAGAAGCTGGGAACGTCGTTCACGGCCGTCACGTTGATCATGAAGAACTGCTCGGCGCTGGTGTCCACGCCGTTGCGATCAGTCCCTCCGTTGTCGTGGATGCGAACCGTGATGATCGCCGAACCATTCGCGTTGGCGGCTGGCGTGTAAGTCAGCGTGCCATCCGCGGAGATGCTGGGCTGCACCGCGAACAAACTGTTGTTGTCATTGCTGGCCAGGAAATCGAGCGTCTGGCCGGACTCGTTGGCGGGGCCTTTCGATAGGTTGGTGGCCCATCCGCTGACGGTCTGCGCGCCGGCGTCTTCATCGACGGTTTGATTCGCTCCCTTGGTAAAGCTGGGAACGTCATTCACCGCGTTGACGGTGATCGTGAAAGTCTGCTCGGCACTGGTATCGGTGCCATTATGGTCGGTACCACCATTGTCGTGCAGGCGCACGGTGATCGTCGCCGAACCATTCGCGTTCGTGGCTGGCGTGTAAGTCAGCGTGCCGTTGGCGGAGATGCTCGGCTGCACCGCGAACAGAGTGTTGTTGTCGTTGCTGACCAGGAAATCGAGCGTTTGACTCGACTCGTCGCTGGTCGGCCCCTTCGACAGAGCCGTGGCCCAACCGCTGACGGTCTGCGCTCCAGAATCCTCGTCCACCGTTTGATTCGCGCCTTTGGTGAAGGTGGGCGCATCGTTGACCGGGTTCACGGTGATGGTGACGGTGACCACATTGGAATTCAGATGCCCGTCGTTGGCCGTGTAAGTGAAATGATCTTCGCCATTGAAGTGGTCATCGGGCGAGTAGACGAAGCTACCATCCTCGGCGAGCGTCACCGTTCCGTGAGCTGGCCCGTCCACGACGACGGCGGTCAGAAGATCGTCAGGATCGTAATCGAAGTCGTTGTCCAACACGCCATCGGCCACCACGACGGTCAAATCGGAATCTTCATCCGTCGAGTAACTTTCGCCGGCGGCGACGGGCGGTTCATTGATGAGTCGATTGCCAAAGTTGAACGGCCCGGCCGTCTCACCCGGATCGAGCGTGACCAAATAAATGCCCGCCGAGACCGCCTGTGATTCTTCCTCGTCACCCCCGCCGCTGTCGTCGTTATGCCGATTGAGATAGATGGCTCGGATGTGTGCCTCATCGTTGGCGGAGAACTCAGGCTGCTCGCCGTGATAACTGCCATCCATGATGTCGTCGCCGGGGAGATCACTCGTGTGTCCCAAGCCTAAGACGTGGCCAATCTCGTGTGCCATGACCGTGAAATAATCGTACGAACCAAACGGATTTCCGTTGTCGAAGATCGCGTCCCAGTTCTCGGCGACATCCAGCCACGCCGCGCCTTCGGTAATGATCCGCTCGACGGAGTTGTGGAACGTGCCGCCGCCCAATGCCAAGATTCCGCCAGGGCTGCTCGTGAATGGCCCCATCGCGGCCAGATCTCCCGTGCCGATGATGATGACGTCCTCATCCGGAGCATTCTCGTTGAAGATGAAGTTCAATGATCCCAACGACGCTTCTTCCCAGAGGTCCAGCGCCAGTCTGGCCTGATACTTCTGTTCGATCGTGATCTGATTGGCGAACGCGCCGTTCGCGCGGAAGTCGTAATAGATATCCGTCACATCGGGCGTCGAGGGATCGGCGTCTGCCCAGCCGTAGTGCATGCCATCCGACGTGGGTGGGAAGAAGTGCGAATCATTGTGAGTGTGCTCTCCTTCTGGAGTCGGATCGGGTTCTGGATCGGGTTCGTGATCGTGACCACCGTGGGCCGAAATGATTCGCCAGGACTCGACTTCCGAATCCAATGTCGAGCGCAACGTCACTGCCGTACCTGGGAAGGTCTGCTTCCAGCCTTCCATGATCACTTCGGCGATGATGTGTGTGCCGGGAACCAAGCCGCTGATTTCGTAGGTTCCATCAGCCGCCGAGGTGGTGACGATTTCGTTCGGATCCAAGACGCCATCCTGATCTTCATCCACAAACACTTCCCAGCCAGCGAGCACAGGTTCAAAGCTGTCGTCCCAAACCTGATCATCGTCGAGATCGTGGAACAGGAAGCCGTGGACAATGCCGGTCTGCAAATCGGCCATTGCAGGAGCAGCTTCTTCGTTGCCGGAGCCATCCGTCGCGACGGTGTAGAAGGCGTAACTGCGATGCGCGGCCGAGCGTTCGTACACGGCTGAAGTGGCCGTGGTGTGCGATTTCCAGAGCGAGTACGCACCGCCATCCAGGGCGACGAACACATCGAAGAACGCGAGTCCGCTGCCGCCGGTGTCTTGGCCGGTCCACTCCACTCGAATCCCATTCCGGCCGACGTTGACCAAGTGTGTCACCGAACTGGTCGGAGCGGTGAGATCGGGCGGCAGCACCTCCCATGAATCAGTCGTCACGCCGCTACCGATGTTCCCGGCCAGATCCAAAAATCCGGTTGCATCGACGGACAGTTCGTAGACGCCGATCTCGCCGGTCAAACTCGACAATCCCGTGATGCGGTAATCCTTGGTTCCATTGGTGTGCTCGATCACGACGGTTTCTGGCAGCGTCAGAATGTTTCCATCGCGAGTGAGCGTGAGTGCGTCTTTCGTGAACGAAGAGGTCACGACCTCTTCGGACAGCACCACGTCGATAAAGTTCACCGCCGTGAATCGCGGGTCCGGTGTGACATCTTTGACGTCGTTAATGGCCGGACCGGTCAGGTCGATAAACACGTCGAAGAAGTCCGCCTCGGAGACGTTGCCAGCGATATCGACCGCCCGCGCACGAATTCGATGTGCGCCACCCTGAGCGAAGGTGACCGAGTGGCTGAAATCGCT
>CAZILR010000153.1:0-9617 GCA_964539995.1 uncultured Planctomyces sp. | reverse complement strand
GCGTGGTTCGTCGGCGGCGACCACTTCCAGGATGAAGTCCATCACTCCGTCGATGCGCAGTGACTGCTTGGGTTCGAGGCTCGCGAAGATTTGCCGCAAGCCCGGCAAATGCGAGTGCGCTTCTAGCAATTCTTGGTTCGGCGTCAGTTTGTCGATTGTGAACTTGTCGTAATGAGCACGCCAGTTGCCGTCCGCTTCGACCGAGGAATAGCCGGCCGCCGAAATCCGCGTCTCGCCGTGCCGAGCCTCAATCGACTTGGCAATGACCCTCGGCAACCCATGTTCGTCGGGACCGTAGGAGTAGCTGGCTCGCAAATCGTCCAAGCGATACGGCAGCATCTTGAGCGACAGACTCCCTTGAGTGAGTTCGATGCTCGACATCCGAATGTCCGCCGGCCGGTCGCTCAGCCAATGCACGTCGGTTACGACATCGACAAGTCCAGTCGGCTGAAATTCACGCCACACACGCTGGATCGACGCGGGGACGGCGTTGAACAGAGCTTTGTCGAGTGGAGCTCCCTTCGTGGCGATCTTCAGGTTCAACTCACCGAGGTTCTGGTTCACCTTGCTGTATTCACCCACTGCGGCAAAGCGAGTGTCACCGCGCCGGCCGAGCATTTCCGTGAACTTAAAATTCGGCCCCCTCGCCGTCAGTCGGCCGGAGATGCCCTCGATGGGATACGGAAAAGCGTCGTAGCTCATCGTCCCGTTACGCAGCACCGCGTCGATGACCGGAATGAACGGCTGCTGCGGAGCTTTCGTCAGCCGCACGGTGCCGTCGATCAGGCCGGTCAGCCGCATTTTTTGGATCGCCGATCGAATCTGCGGATTGCAGGCATTTAAGAACGTCTGATCGATCGGCAAATCCGAGGTGCGAATGTTGAGCAGGATCGTCGCATTCGGTCCTGGATTGGCAACCGTCCCGTCGAGCGTGATCGGCCGACCGCCTGCCATGCCGGTCACGTCGATGATCAAGTCACGGCCTTGTTGCGTGATCGAACCGTTCGCGTGCTCGATCGGATACGGAAAAGCGTCATGCTTGACCGAGCAGTCCTTTGCCGTGACCAGCAAGCCTTCGGGCCGCCAGCTTCCACCGTCATGCACCAGGAAAGCGTGCATGTTGATCTCGCCGATCGGATGGTGCGCGTCGTAAATGCGGCCGAACCCCGCCGACAACCGACTGCGCAGTCGCCCATCACAGACGACGTTGTTGACCGTGATTTCGATCTTTCCGGGATAGCCCGCTTCGCGGCCAGCGAGCTCACCGTTCACACGCAACTTCGTTGCGTCGTTGTGAGCGGTCAGCTCTTTCACAACGAACCGATCGTTGTCGGCGTACAGGTCGCCGCGCAACTGTTGCAGACCAAACGGCAGCGCGGGGTTTGTGATCTCGCCATCGACGATCTTGGTCGCCACACGAAACGTCGGGATCGTCTTCGGCTCTGGCCGCGAAACTCGGAAGGCGACGTTGAACGTGGCCTTCAAACCCATGATCGAATCCGGTGCTCCCGCGGTTTGGGCCGGTGCAGGCATCGCGAACGGCGAGCCGCTTTGTGCATTCGGCGGAGTCGATAACATCGCGAGAAATTTCGCTTCCCACTCCGCCAACTTCGTGCGAACGTCCGGTGCAAAACTGGCAACGACACCGACCAACTCCTGGCCGGCGGTGATCTGCGTCAACTCGCCGTCGAGCTGCCCTGTGTGTTCATCAATGTGCCAACGGCCTTGCAGTTTGATTCCGCCGGTGTGTTCGCAGCGCGAGGTCGCCGTGATTTGAAACTGCCGCTTGCCCGACGGCAGCAGTTCAATGTCCACATGCTCCAAAGTCAGCACCCCCGGCGGGATGCCCGGAGCTTGTTCGACGCGAACGACGACTGTGCCGTCTTCGATCAGAACTTCTGGCAGGCTCCCCTTCTCCTGATCTGGCGGAGGGACCAGCGATTCCCAATTCCAACGCCCATCGTGACCACGCACGATCTCCAGTCGAGGGGATTTGATGACGACTTTTTGCACTTCCAACTGCTGCCGCTCGATGAGCGCGTCACGATTGATATGCACGACGGTTTCCGGCAACAGCACGATCGGAACGTCGCCGCCTGGTGGTGTCAACGAGAAATCGGTCAGCACCACATCATGCCCGAAGTCGTACAGCACCTCGTCGAGATCAAGCTCCGCCTGCGGCAGTAATTTTTGCAGCGTCGTCACGACCTGCTGCTTGAGCACCGCGTCACGTCCATTCCACGCGCGCAACAACTCCCGCCGACCGATGTAGGCTCCCGCCGCCACCAGCACGATCATCCACAAGCATGTCTTGAGGAGTGTTTTCATTTGCCGAATTGGACAATGACGAAGGACGAAACACCCAATGACGAAGGAATGACGAAGCTCGAATGACGAAACGGAAAATGACGATCGACAATTGCCCGAATGCACTCTTCGTCATTCGTCATTCGAGCTTCTTTCGTCATTGGGGACTTCGTCATTCGTCCTTCCTTCCACCGCGCCATCGCTGGAGAAAATCACACACTCCAACCGCCGCCAACACGCACAGCGGATATTCCGCTGGCAGCCGATACCTCAGCGAGCCGACAAACACCGCGTGAATCGCGGCGAAGTACAGAATTGGTCCCAGCGTCAGCAGCCACACCCACGGCCGCTGTCGCGCGAGCCACCAGCCTCGTGCCGCCAGCACACAGATCGGGGCGAAGAACAACCCGACCAGCAGAGCCGGCCCGATGCCACCGAACTGAGCCGCACTCGGCCACGGCTTCCAGTACCGCCACAGCTTCAAGAATGTCAGCTCGATCGCGCGAGCTGGATTCTGCCAAGCAAACTGACGTGCCGCTTGTTTGTAGTGTTGATCGACGTCCCACTCGGTCATCTTCGCCATCAAGTTGTCGCGATCGAAAAAGGTCATGTCGCTGTCGCCGTTCGCGTTGGGATTCAGCCCGTCGTACAAACTCGGCCCGGACCACAACGTCGTGAACACCCAATGCCCACAGACCGAATGATTCCGCCACGCCCACGGCAACAGCGCACCGAAGAGTGCCATCAACATCACTGCGACTTGGAAGCATGCCCTCGCTCGTCGCTTGCCGAACCAGACCGCCAACACTGCGAGCAACGGTCCTGCGAGCAACCAACTCGGACGCATGTACGTCGCGAGCGCGATGCTGACGCCGGTGAGGATCGGCCAAAGTAACCCGAAGCGTGAGCGAGGGCATTGTGCCCCAAGCCCCTCGCTCACGCTTCGGGTGACATCGGGCAACCATTTCGCCGCGCACCACAGGCTGATTGTTAGAGTCAGCGCGAACACCGTCTCGCTCAGCAACAGCACGCTGAATCCCGTCATCACCGGCGAGATGGCCGTCAATCCGGACGCGATCAATCCGACTAGCTCGTCGAACAATTGCCGTCCGAGCAAATACACCACGCCACACGCCGCCGTCCCGAGGACCGCCAGCAGAATCCGCGCAGCCAATCGACTGTCTCCGGACAGTTTCATCGACAGTGCCAGCACCGCAGGGAAGCCGGGCATCCGATGCACTCGCCGAGGCGGATCGGCATACGAAAAGTCCTTGCCGGCCGCGATCTGCTTGGCAAGCTGCCAATAGCCATCCGCGTCGCCAGCAATGAGGCACAATTGGTCGCCGACTTTGTGCTGTACGGCATACGCCGCCACCAGTCGTCCGACCAACGCCACGATCAGAATCGCGATCAGCCACGTCCGTCCTTGGACCATGTCCCGCCCCAACTCCTGAAAAAGGCGGCGGATGCTCCGACTGCCCGGCAAACGCCACAAGACGGCTTCCGGTCTCTCGACGTTCAGAATTTGGCTTCGGCATCGGTCACATGCCAGCGAGCCGGGTCCAGCAACTCCGCTTGGCGATCTCGAAGTCTGGGATGCAGATAGCCCAACACCCGGAACTCACTCTCGCGGCGGAAAAAATTGAAGCGGCCGAGGGCGGATTCGATCCAAGGAGAGCCGAAGTACATCGTCTGCACGCCGACGGCTCCCTCGCGACGCAACTGCCGGCACAACGCGGTCAGGACGGCATCCAATGCCTTCGAGTCCGCAGGCAACAGGTCTACGATCGTGGCCAGCGGCAGCGACTCTTCGGGGTCGGGAAATAAATAGATCACCGATCCTCGCAGCCGGCCTTCCGAGTCTTGAACGGCCAATGTTCGATATTGAACCTGCGGATCACGACCGAATCGCCAGTCGAGGTACTCGCTGGTCCGCTCGGTGGCGACGGAGAAATTCGCCGAGGCCGCTCGCCACAAGTCATCAAATTGCTCGTCGAACGGCGGATCGAACAGCACTCGCCAGCCAGCCGGAAGCCGTCGAAAGGTCTCGGTGGATCGCAAGCGAAGCCCTAGATCGGCAATCGTCGCTGCCGCTCGACGCGGCCACTTCCACGGAATCCAGCGAGCCAACTTGTGCTCGGTGCGAAAGAGCTTGATCCAGCGTGATAACCCGCCCAGATCACGATACCCCGCGCGGCACAGGACCGCGACGGCGTTTTTCGTGATCCCGAACGCCAGAGCCATCTCGCTCTGATCCACATGCGACACCACCGCGCGTTGCAGCTTGACGGCCGCCATCGCGTTGCGATGTTCCGCCGCCACGTTGAGATTCGCTGCTTGCCCAGCCTCGCAAACCGCTTCGCCAACCTTCATGCGGCGAGGCATCAAAGCGGTGAACCCGACTCGCTCGCGAGTCTCTGTCTCGACCAGCCAGCAGACGTTGGAGGGATACGGCGACTGCTCGTAACCCCAGCGATACCAGACATCCGCCTGTTCGCCCCACGAGAAATTCGACCGCATCAATCGCAGCAAATCGTCCTTCACATCGGCGGCAGTCGCGGGAGCGGCAATTGTGTAATTCATGGGCCTCATCCTTCGTGGCTCCAAACTAGAAGCGCCGCGGCACACGGGCGGCCCAAAATGGTCACGACAATGTCCCGAACGCTTGTTGAGGCTGAGTCAACCGGTTCGATCGCTGCGACCGGTATCACCCGCAGAGAACTCCAATTGGCACGCCTCCCGGTCGCGAGCTACAAACCGCTCGAACTTACGAGCATCCTCGATCAACGTCTGAAGGAGCAGCCCCGTGTTGGCGATCGATCGGCTCTATCACACCGTCAAAGCGGGCGGACGCCCCATCCCGTCCCGTCTGTCACGCTGGCGCGCGCTCGCGCAGAATATCGGGCGACGTGCCGAGCAACTCAAGAAACTCGACGACCGCGAACTGCTGCAAGCCAGCCTCGAAGTCCGCTGGCGAGCGAAAGCCGGCGTGTCGTTGCTGAAACTGATGCCAGAGGCGTATGCCCTGGTCGTCGAAGGCTCACACCGCACGACAGGTATGACTCCGTATCCGGTGCAGGTCATGGGGGCCATCGGACTCTTCGAGGGAGGCATTGCTGAAATGCAGACCGGCGAAGGCAAGACCCTGACCGCCGTGCTCCCGTCGTTCCTCCGAGCACTCCCCGGCAAAGGCTATCACGTCATCACGGTCAACGATTACCTCGCCAAACGCGACTGCGAATTGATGGCTCCGATCTACGCCGCACTCGGCATGACCGTCGGCTGCGTGACGTCTCCCGACGAGACCGAAGATCGCCGCCGAGCGTACGCTCAGGACATCACCTACGGCACGGCCAAAGAATTCGGCTTCGACTATCTCCGCGATCGCCTGCGGTTGGGCGTCGGCGTTTTGGACGAACGCAAGCCCAACGTCTTCGTGCAAAAAAGCTCCGGCGGTGGCGACGGTGAACGTCCTGTACAACGCGGCCACTACGGAGTGCTCATCGACGAGGCGGACAGCATCCTCATTGACGAAGCGCGAACTCCGCTGATCATCGGCCTGACGATGCCCAACGATGCCGCGACCGTCAGCTTGTTTCGCTGGTGTCAGCGAGCGATCTCGCATCTCGAAGCCAACGAGGACTTCGTCTACGAACCACAACGCCGTTCGGCGTATCTCACGGACGCCGGCTGCCGCAAGGTCTTGCTGTTGGCGAAACCCGCGCTGATCGACTCGATCGACACCGAACGGATCTACAAACACGTCGAGCAATCGTTGACCGCGCGGTTCGCGTTCATTCGCGACAAGGATTACGTCATCGTCAACAACGAAGTCAAAATCGTGGACGAAGGGACCGGCCGCGTCATGGATGGCCGCAAATGGCAAGACGGACTGCATCAAGCCATCGAAGCCAAGGAACTCGTCCCCGTCACCGCCGCGTCGGGCGAGGCGGCCCGCATCACCGTGCAGAGTTACTTCCGGCTCTACAACTACATCAGCGGTATGACCGGCACCGCCGTGCAAGGCATCGGCGAAATCAAACGCACCTACGGCCTGATCGTCACGCCGATTCCCACCAACAAGCCCTGTATCCGCAGCGGCTGGCCCACGCGCGTCTTCGCCACGATGGAAGCCAAGCGAACCGCGATGCTCAAGAGCATCGAAGAACTCATCGCCGCCGGCCGAGCCATCCTCGTCGGCACTCCGTCGGTCGAGGCGTCCGAAGCACTCGGAAAACTGCTGTCCGACAAAGGCATCGAGTTTGAAATCCTCAACGCCCACTTCCACGAGCAAGAAGCGGAGATCATCTCCCGCGCCGGCCGAGCGGGCAAAGTGACCGTCGCCACGAACATGGCCGGCCGCGGCACTGACATCAAGCCCGACGAAGAACTCGTCAAGAATGGCGGTCTGCATGTCATCGCCACCGAAATGCACAGCTCCGCTCGCATCGACCGCCAGCTCATCGGCCGCGCGGCTCGACAAGGCGACCCCGGCAGCTATCAATTCTTCCTGTCGCTGGAAGATGAATTGCTCCGCTGCCTCGAACCGGAAGACCTCGACGCCGAACGACGTCAGGCACGCCCTGATTCCATTGGCGAACTCAATCGCACCTGGATCGCCTTCTTCAAGAAGACGCAAAAGTTCCTGGAGAAGACCCACCTCCGCCAACGCAAAGACCTGCTCAAAGCCGAACGCCACCGGATGCTGATGTATAAACGAATGGGCCTTGACCCGTGCTTGGAGTTGACCGAGTAGAGATCGTGTCAGGCACCCACGATCGACACGAAAACAGCAAAAGTCTCTGGAGAGATTGCAGACAAATCACTCCGCACGAATCACGGCAGCAGAAGACGCCGCGATGCTGGTTTCTCGGATCGTCAAGACCCTCAGAGCGGTCGCTGCTGAGTTGTGTCATTCGAGCCGAGCACAAAAGTGGAGCTACGGCAGAATGATCGGCTCTTCGGCTTGTTCTTGTGGTTGCTGCTGCGGCTGTTGAGGTTGCTGGGGCCGTTGCTGTTGCGGCTTTTGTTGGGGCTTGGTGAGGATTTTTGAGAGCCGCTTTTGCAGGTCGGTGGAATTGATTTTCCCGTCGAGCTTCACGACTTGCACCGAGTTCGTCGGTTGCGCGGCACGATCGAGTTGATCGATCAACTGCTCGATATTCTCCAGCAGACTTTCCGGCGCGGAAACGATGATCGTGTTGGAGATGTCATCAACTCCCAGCGAAACCAGACCCTTGAATTTGACCGGAGTTTCCTGCTTGGATTTGTCGCCGCTGTCTGCGTTGCCATAGACGAAAGTGTAGTTGCGTTCGGGCGGTTTCTGGCCGTCCTTGCCTTGCTGGTTCTGGTAGGCCTTGTCATTGGTCGAGAGCAAGTCGCGGTACACGTCCTTGATTGCCTCGGCGATGGTCGTCGCCTTGGAATACTTCAGCGTGAAGATTTGCGTTTTGCGAACCTGCTTGCCGTCGGTCGCGAGCGGCTGGTCGTAAATGTTGATCAACTCTTCGATGGTCTTGAGTTGCTGCGCGTCAGCACCCTGAACAATGATCGTGCCGCTGTCGGAATCGGAGATGAATTTCAGAGCCTTGCGTTTGGAAAGACGGCGGCTCGAATCTTGAGTGGTGTCACCGCCCATGCGATAACCATAAAACGGGTTGAAGTTGTTGCCAGTCGATTTCTTCTTGTCCTCTTCAAAGAAATCCTTGAGGCTGAGTTCCACCGAATAGGCCCAGGTCGTCGAATGCTTGAGGTAGAAGACTTTGTAGTCTCGTTTCGGCGGAGCAGCTTCGTGCAGCAGTTCTTCCAAACGATCGAGAGCCTCGGTGTCTTGTGATTCGAGAACCAAGCGACCATCGGGGCCGCGACGGATGCGCACCGGAGCGTGGGGCAGGTTTTCAACCTGCCCGGTTCGGCCGAGATTTTCGCTTCGCTTTGGCGGGACTGCCGGCTGTTCCTCGGCATCGTCAGTCGTGGGCAGGTTGGAAACCTGCCCCACGTCGTCGGCGACCGCCAGCAACACTTCGCGAGCCTTCGGTTGCGATGCGGCACGAGCGGAAGGAGGAGCCGTCTTCTTGGGGCTGGCGGCCTTCGACCCTTTGGTCTTCGCGGCGGGCTTCTCCGAAGACTCATTGCGAGGCGCGGAAGTTTCTGGCGATTCGGTTGGTTCAGGACGTCGGGAGCGGGGTGAGGGACCGGCATCCTCGATGATGAGCTCGTTGGGACTGATGCCGGGCCAGATGCGGCGAATGCGTTCCAGCAGTTTTTCGGAATCCTCTGGATCGAGGCTGTCGAGCGTCCGCATCGTGTTGCGATTCCCGCCGGGCGGAGCAATCTCGCCGAGCTTCATCAGCAGGTTTTCGATCTCGCGGACCTCAATGTCGTTTGCCCACAGCAGCAAGCGATTGTTTTCGACATCGGCATCGACTTTGAACTTGTCGCTGCTATCGGTCTGCGTCGAGCTTCGCATTCCGTAGGGGTTGTATCCGTAGTCGAAATAGTACGGATTGCTGCGGGTCTGATTTTTATCTTTCTCACCACCGGCCATCATGAACTCGATGGTGCCGGCCACATAATCGGCGGCCAGTTTTCGCAGCGGGATCACTTGAAACTTGCGACCGGTGCCATCGAGCCGTTCGACCAGCATCTTGATCGTCAAATGATCGGCCAGCGAGGCATACGCAACGATCGACTTGTTCTTGCTGTCGATTTGCAGTTTGGTCGTTGGATCGAGATTGCCGACCTCGTCGAGCAGATCGACCAGCGATTGCGGGTCGATGCCGCTGAGCCGATAGACCTGCATGCGCTGGAGATTTTGGAGCAGATGCTCCTGCGAGGCATGCACGTCGAGCGTCTTTACGGCCTGCGCGACGATCGCCATTTTGTCGGGCGGTGCGGTCGCGAGAATGCTGTTCTCTCGCTCGTTAGCCAGCAGCCGAACTTCACCCGGTTTGGCTGCGGCTCCGCCCCCCGGCTTGGCTTGCTGTGCCTGCTGCTGCATTTGTTGCATCATCTGCTGCATCTGCTGCTGGAACTGCATCATCATGTTGGGGTCCATGCCCCCTCCGCCGCTGCTGCCGCTGCGTTTCTTCTGCGAGTTCGGTTTGTTGATGCCCAGCAGAGTGTGCAATTGGTCGAGCACCTCAATCGCTTTCGTGTGCTTCAGTTTGAACTCGCGAACGAGTTCCTCTTGTTTGCCTCCGGATTGCTCCTCCTGAATGACGGTCCAAACTTCGCGGAGGTTTTTGACTGAGTCCATCGCTTCCAGACGATTCGTGTTCGTCAGATGCGTCAGCTTGCCGTTGGGGCTG
>CAZILR010000152.1:0-9648 GCA_964539995.1 uncultured Planctomyces sp. | reverse complement strand
ACCCTGCTCCCGAAGGGGATCGACGTGTCGCGACGCGCAGCTTGAGGTCCGAAGCTCGGCGGCTGATTGGCGGGATGTCGGCGCAAGGCCGACAAGCCTATGAGTTGTTAGTCGGTAAAGCGGGTCGAGTTCAACTCGATGCCGCCCTGGCGGATGGCGACTGGAGCGAGGTCGAAGAGGTCGCTCGGCAATCGTTGCACACGTCGGCCGGTTACGACGCCACCGTCGCGCTGGGTTTACGAGAACTCGATCTCGGCGAGCCACTGGCGGCGGCGCGACGATTTGAGGAGGTGCGCGATTGGCCGCAAGCCCGCGCGCCACGCGAGCCGCTTTTGTCGTTGCGATTGGCACTGGCCTGGCGTCTCGCCGGTCGCGATGAGCGTTGCCGCGATGTGCTTGTCGAGTTGAAGAATTCATTCCGAGACAAACAGATCGCGCGTCAAGGGGGCGGCGAGCTGCCTTGGTTCACGGAAGATTCGGAGGCTCTTCACTGGCAGGATCGCTGGGCCGGCGTGCCGTTGCGTCCGCTGCGAGTCACCGGTGAGCGTCGCGCGGAGTGGCCGCTGCATGCGGGCAACGCGGCCCGGAACGCCGTCGCCGCCGCCGCCGTTCCGACGGAGCACGTCGCTTGGTCGCACTCGTTGCTGGACGATGACGACGCGGAGTCACCGCCTGAAGCCTCATCGGACACGCCGAATTCGGTGGGCAATGAAAATTCCGATCGTTCCCCGACCGTGCTTCGCGGGACTTGGGGGCGCGTGCGAGTCGAAGTCAAATCGCACCTCGAACAACGTCGGCAAGCCGATCAACCCGCAGTCATCGCCCCCCAGCCAATCGTCGTCGGAGACGCCGTCGTCATCCGCACGCTCTCGCAACTGCGAGCGTTTCGGCTGTCGGACGGCCAACCATTGTGGCATTCGGCGATGGTTGATCCGGAATTGGCCGAGATGCTGGGAAATGTGAGACGCGGACGCCGTCCTAGCGGCGTGTCGTCGGAACTGGACGGCTGGTTGCAGCAACGCATCTGGGAGGATGTGACGCACGGGTCGCTCAGCAGCGATGGCGAGTTGGTCTTCTCGCTGCAAGATCGCGAGGGGAATTTGCGCTCTCCGCCGATGGCGTGGCGTGGAATGTTCATCGCCCGCGAATTCAACAAGCTGGTCGCCATCGAAGCGGCGACCGGGCGTCTGCGCTGGGAGCTAGGCGGACCACGAGGCGATTACGAATTGTCGGGAGCGGGCGCGTACTTTCTTGGCCCACCGCTGCCGTGGCGCGGGCAACTCTTCGCGTTGACGGATGACGGAATTGATTTGCGGTTGGTGGTGATCGACCCACGCGACGGCAAGCTGCTGTGGACGCAGACACTCGCGCCCTGTGATCCGATCTGGTCCGGCATGGCGCGTGACACGGGACTGAGTCCAACGGTTGTCGGCGAGTGCGTCGTCTGTCCAACCGGTGCGGGTTCGATCGTCGCCGTGGACCCGATGCGACGCGAACTGCGTTGGCAGCACGTTTACCGCGAGCCACTGGATCGGATACCGATGCGGCGGTTTGATTTTCATCCCCCAAATTCCGGGCTTGAATCGTCGTGGCGACAGAGCGTGTTGATCGCCGCTCGAGACCGCGTGTTGGTGGCTCCACCGGATACCGGCGAACTGCTGTGCCTCGACGCACTGGATGGCCGGCTCTTGTGGAAACAGTCTCGCGACGCGGGACTCTTCTTGGCGGGAATCACCAACGATGTCGCCTCAGTGCTGGTTGTCACCGCCAACGAAGTCCGCGCGATCCGGCTGTCCGATGGAAAACCGGCTTGGCCGCGCGCCGTGTCGATCGCACCGCTCGGCGGTCACGGAGTCTTGTCCGACGGCGTGTTGCATCTGCCATTGATCTCTGGCGAAGTTGTGAGCATTGGAACACGCTCAGGACAAGTGTTGGCTCGAACGGCTGTTGCCATCAAGGAATTGCTCGGCAATCTGATCGCGGTTGACGGACGACTGGTCTCGCAATCGGCGTCGCACATCGCGGCGTTTCCTCAATTGCGTGAGCATCAACAATCCATCGCCGATGCTTTGCAGCAGAACGCCGACAACCCGCGAGCCTTGGAAGAGCGTGGCCGGATGAACCTGCATTTGGGACGTCGTGAGCGCGGTCTCGAAGACCTGCGGCGAGCGATCTCGCTACGGCCGACAGCGGAAGCCAAGCAACTGCTCGCCGGATTGCTGCTGGACGAAGTACGACTGGGGCAATCGCCGGATCTCGAAGCGACGATCCGCGAACTCGAAACGCTGCTGGATGATCCGCAGCAGCGGTTATTGTTCGCACGGTTGCGAGCGGCCAGTTGGCAACGCCGTGGTGAATCGCTGGCGGCAGCTCGCGAACTGCTGAAGTTGGCGGATGCCTGGGAACCCTCGACCGAATTGGAAATCGTGACCGGCCCCACCGCCGCGCGACAGGATCGCTGGATCGCGGCGGAATTGCTCGAACTGCACTCGGCAATGTCGGCTGACGATCGCCGCATTCTGGACAACGCAATCGCAGAGAGATTGCGCACGGCGCTCGAAGGTTCGGGGCCGGCTCGGCTGCGAGATTTTCTCGCGCTGTTTGGTTGGAACAAGTCGGCCAGCGAGGCTCGTCGCACACTGATCGAACGGCTCGACGCGCGCAAGCAACGGCACGAGTTCGAATCGCAGTTGCTTGCGGAAGGAGGTGCGTTCGCGGCAGTGAGACTGGCTCAACAGTGGCTATCGCTGGGACAAGTCGAACTCGCTCGGCCGTTGATCGACGATCTGGCCACTCGGTTCGCCGACGAACAATGTCTCGAAGGAAAGACGGGGCGTGAGTGGGCGGCACGCTGGCGCGAGGAATTTGCCGAGCCCTTAAAAACCGGTTGGCCGACTCAGCCACTCACGTCAGAGAGGGTCAGTAACAGCGAACCGCTGAATGCTTGGTATCACCTCGACTGGTCCGCTCCACCCGATGCGTTCCACGAGAATTGGCAATTGTGGCGTGACGCCGGAGGTCGAGCGGTCGTGGCTCGCGATCGTTTCGGCCGCGAACAGTGGCGGACGAAATTGCCCTTCGAAAATTACTCGACACCGCACATCGTCGGACTGTCGGCAACCTGGTACGCGCGCTGGCTGGTGCTGAATTTGGGCGAACGATTTCTGGTTCTCGACACATTGCCGCCGTCGCCTTCGAAAGTGGAGAGCAACGGCAAGACCGATACAAAGCCCGAACCGAACGCGACTCCAGAGCCGCGGCTGATGTGGCAGAGCGTTTTGTTCGACCGGCGGCAGGATCAGCAAGTCGCGCCGCTGCCGGCCCGAATTCAGAATGCCATCGCTGGAACGCCGGATCGGTTCGTGATGTCGGATTCCTCCGGCCGTCGAATGGGCCGAGTCGCCATCGTCGGCCAGGACGTTATCTGCCATCAAGCGGGCCACCGCTTGATCGCCTCCCATCTGGCGACTGGCGAACCGCTGTGGATCTTCGACGGCCTGCCGGTCGGCTGCGAACTCTCCGGCGACGAGCGATTCGTCGTCGCGACCAGCGCCGATGGTCGTGAGCTATTCGTGCTCAGCACACTCGACGGACGACTGTTGAAACGCACCGAACTCGGTGCCGCCACTCGATTGGCGACGCTCGGCCGCAACGTGCTGACGTGGTCGGAATCCGTACTACATCTGTTCGATGCCGCGACGAACACCGATCTGCTGCGTGAACAATTTCCGCTCGACACGTTGCCGTGTGTCTCTCTGGAAGACTCGGTCGCGATGCTGGAGCCGACCGGCCGATTCACGATCTGGTCACTGCGCGACGGACAACGACTGCTCGAACAAAAATTGCCGCCGATCGAGCACGTCTCACATTTCGTCGTGCTGCGAGATCGT
The DNA here is from genome assembly GCA_964539995.1 of uncultured Planctomyces sp. Taxonomy (GTDB): domain Bacteria; phylum Planctomycetota; class Planctomycetia; order Planctomycetales; family Planctomycetaceae; genus SXKJ01. The sequence goes on along the minus strand of CAZILR010000152.1, from coordinate 5,758 downwards.
GAACGCTGGCTGTTGCTGACGAACATCGAGGAACCTGTCCCCGCCGACAAGCCGCGTCCGCGAGTCAGTTTGTTGAACTTCGACCACTGGCGCGTGCATGGCCCCGCATTCGGCTTCGAGCGTGCGACGGGAAGACACCTGTGGTCCGCGTCGGTGGACTGGGATGGCCTGCAAGCGGCTCAGCCAGCCGACTCGCCGGCGCTGCTACTGGCCTCGCGATTGCAATTCGTCGGAGGAGCGCAGCCGCCAAGTCCTGCCACATTTCGAGTCTCTGTGTTGGACAAGCGCAACGGCCGAGTCTTGCCGTTGTCTGCCGACATGCGTGCCGACCAACGTAACTTCACCGACCTCCGCCCCAACCTCGCCGACAAAACCATCGACGTCCAGATCGAACGCGAACTGCATCGACTGTCGTTTGAGAAGTAGCCACGAGTTCGAGTCACTCCTGCCCGGCGCGTGCTCCTCTTTGTGCTTCTTGCGTTCTTTGCGGCCATCACCGGCGTTAGACTTTGGTCCTTCGTGCGCCTTGGCCGTGTAAAACTTCCCCGCTTGCCCACCGACGCCATCATGCCGCAAACATCGTTTCGCCGTGGTTTGCTCACCCTCACGACACTGTTCGCGACGAGTTCGTCCCTTCCGGCCGCCGAGCCGCCGAACTTCTCGCGAGACATCTTGCCGATCCTGTCCGACAACTGCTTTTCGTGCCACGGCCCCGACGCGACGTCACGCGAAGCCAACTTGCGGCTCGACCAACAAGGAGGTGCGCTGCGAACGGAGAAGCCGATCATCCTGCCAGGCAAGAGCGGCGAGAGCGAGTTGATGAAACGCATCCTCTCAACCGACGCGGACACCGTCATGCCACCGCCGAAGCTAGGACGCAAACTCACCGCCGCGCAGAAGGAGTTGCTCAAGGCCTGGATCGACAGCGGAGCGAAATGGGGCAAGCATTGGGCCTTCGACTCGATCCGTCGGCCAGCGGTGCCAAGTTTGAAATCCGAAATTTCAAACTTGAAATCTCAGATCCGAAACCCGATTGATGCGTTCGTCCTCGCGAGATTGGAAAAGGAAGGACTCGCTCCCTCACCAGAAGCCCCGAAACACACGCTCCTCCGCCGCGTCACGCTCGACCTGACCGGCCTGCCTCCGACGCTCGAAGAGGTCGATGCGTTCGTCGCGGATCAGTCGCCGGATGCCTACGAAAAGGTTGTCGATCGGTTGCTCAAGTCGCCTCGCTACGGCGAGCGGATGGTTTGGGAGTGGCTCGATGCCGCCCGCTATGCCGATACGAACGGCTATCAAGGCGACCCGACCCGCACGATGTATTTTTGGCGTGACTGGATCATCGAAGCTCTCAACAACAACATGCCGTTCGATCAGTTCACGATCGAGCAACTCGCCGGAGATCAACTGCCGAATCCGACGCAGCAGCAACTCATCGCGACCGGCTTTCATCGCAACCACATGATCAACGGCGAAGGTGGCCGCATCGCCGAAGAGTCGCGTGTCGATTACGTCCAAGATCGCGTCGAAACGACAGGCACCGTCTGGATGGGTCTGACCTTCAACTGCTGCCGCTGCCACGATCACAAATTTGATCCACTCGCTCAGAAGGAGTACTACCAGCTTTCGGCGTTCTTCAATTCGATCGAAGAGAGTGGCGCGAACGACGCCGGAGGACTCGCAAATCCGATCATCACGTTTGCCGGACCCGAACAGCAGAAGAAAATCGACGATCTCCGTGCGACTGAAAATGCGGCGAACAAGTCACGCGATGACCTGGACCGCAAGCTGCGCGACTCACAGGCGGAGTGGGAGAAGTCGTTCGTCGCCTCCGGCAGCGCCGCCGAACCACAATGGTCGGCGTTGACTTTTGAGAGCTTGAAATCTGAAGCAAGCGCGACGCTGAAAAAGCTCGACGACCACAGCGTGCTCGCCAGCGGCGACAACCCAGCCAAAGATTCGTTCGAGTTGGTGTTGAAGACGAAGCTCGGCGGACTGACCGGCATTCAGCTCGAAGCGTTGCCCGACGACTCGCTGGTCAACAAAGGCCCCGGCCGAGCCGACAACGGCAATTTTGTTTTGTCCGAATTGAAACTGTTCCTCAACGACAAGCCGGTCGAGTTGTCTGCGATCCGAGCCGACTACGTGCAACCAAGCTTTCCGCCCGCGAATGCCGTGGACGGCCGCAATGATACCGGCTGGGCAGTCGCCAATGAATTCGGCAAACCTCACGTCGCGCTGTTTGAGCCACGCTCGCCCGTCACCCTGCCCAACGGAGAGACGACAATCCGCGTCCGTCTGGAGTTCCAAACGATCCACGTCGCGCATGTGCTCGGCCGATTCCGGCTGTCGCTGACGAATTCGCCGATCGCCTCGCTGCGACCGATGCCGAAGGAGGTGCGTGAGTCGCTCGCGATCGCCGCCGACAAGCGGAACGACGCGCAGAAAAAGTTCGTCACCGAATTCTTTCTCAACAACGAACCGACACTGCTGGCGGCTCGTCGTGCCGCGGACGACGCGAAGAAAGCTCGCGAGGGCTTGGAGAAATCGCTGCCACGAACGATGGTGATGCGAGAACGGCCACAGCCGCGCGATACGTTCATCCTCGTTCGGGGCGCGTACGACAAATTCGCCGATAAAGTTTCGCATGGATTGCCGGCAGTCCTGCCGCAACCAACCGAACCGGCCACGAATCGCTTGGCCCTCGCTCGCTGGCTGATGTCCCCCGAACACCCGCTGACCGCGCGAGTCACCGTCAATCGCTACTGGCAGACGTTTTTTGGAACCGGACTCGTGAAGACCACTGAAGACTTCGGTGTGCAAGGTGAGAAGCCGTCGCACCCCGAATTGCTCGACTGGCTCGCTTCTGAATTCATGGAGAGTGAGGAGGGGCGAGGGGTGAGGGGTGAGGGGCGAGACACGGACCAAGAGCTTTCCACTCAATTGGCGAATCCGCGCTGGAACGTCAAACGGCTGATCCGCTTGATCGTGACGAGCGCGACGTATCGACAACGAAGTGATCAGTTCTCAACGCCAATTACTCAGATAAATGTAACCCCTAGCATTCATCGGTTGGCGATCTTGGCCAACCGCGACCCTGACAACCGCTTACTCGCGCGCGGGCCAAGATACCGTCTGCCGAGTTGGATGATTCGTGATCAGGCGCTGTCGATCAGTGGCCTGCTGGTCGAGAAGCAAGGCGGTCCGCCGGTGAAGGGCTATCAGCCTCCCGGCATTTGGGAGGAAGCGACCTTTGGCCGCATCGGCTATCAGCAAGACAGCGGTGAGGCATTGTATCGCCGCAGCCTGTACCAGTTCTGGCGACGCATCGTCGGCCCAACGATTTTCTTCGATGTGGCGACTCGGCAGACATGCCAAGTCAAAGTCGCACGCACCAACACACCGCTACACGCACTCGTCACGCTCAACGATGTCACGTTCGTCGAAGCCGCTCGCGTGCTCGCCCAACGAGTGCTGCTCGGCGCGGCAACCGATGATCCGTCGCGACTGACCGAAGCGTTTCGTCGATGCGTGTCACGCCCTCCAAACTCCGCGGAGTTGGCGGTGCTCTTGCGACGATTGCACAGCCTTCGCGAACACTTCGCGAACGATGAAGCCGCCGCGAATAAGCTGATTGCAGTCGGAGACTCGAAGCCAAATGCACAATCAAAACCCGTCGAACTGGCTGCGTTCACCAGTATCGCCACACTGCTGCTGAACCTCGACGAGACGATCACGAAGGAATAACCAACCAGTCTCTCGCACGGACAAAAGACGATTTATGTCTGACTGGTTTTCCGATCTGTGGCCGGCCTATGCGTGTCTCTTGGCAACTTGGGTGACACTGCTGTTCGTTGTGGGATGGTATCGTCGATCATTGATTTGGCTGACGTCGAACTCGTCTCGTTCGCAGGACGACCATGAGTTGATCAGCATCGTGCTGCCCGCTCGCAACGAGGCACATCATCTGGCGACCTGTCTGGAATCCTTGAGGAATCAATCGTATCTCCGTTGGGAAGCGATCGTGATTGATGATCGCAGCACGGACGAGACCGCCGACATCGTGCGACGATTCGCACAAGTCGATCCGCGATTCCAGTTGATCCAAATCGACGCTCTGCCGTCGAACTGGGCCGGAAAGAATCACGCCATTCATTGCGGAGTCCCGGCGGCAAACGGCGAATGGCTGTTGTTCATCGACGCGGACACTCAGCACCATCCTGACAATCTCAGCATTGTCCGGCAGTTCGCTCGTGAGCAGTCCGCGGATTTCGTGACTCTGCTGCCTCGGCAGATTTGTACCAGCCTTGCCGAGCGGATCGTGCATCCGCTGGCCTGCATCGTTCTGGGCATCTTCTGTGACCTGATGCGCACCAACTCGTCGTCGCGTGCATCGACCGCCTTTGGAAACGGACAATACATGCTCGTTCGCCGATCCGCGTACTTGAACGTCGGCGGGCATGAAGCCGTCTGTTCGGAGCTACAGGAAGACATCCAGTTGGCTCGACGTTTTAAGTTGGCCGGATTTACGACAAGAACGGTGGTGACTTCGGACCTCAGCCAAACGCGCATGTTTGGATCGCTGGTGGAATTGTTTCACGGATGGAGTCGCATTTTGTACGGGGCAGCGGGCAAACGAGCGTGGCGCATTCTCTTGCTGCTGGTCGGCATGGCGTTGCTCGGTGGCTCGGCGTACGTCGTGACGCTCGTTTCGGCGTGGAGCTGTTGGTTCGATCCTCAGAACTCCACCGCGTGGTCATGGCTGTGCTGGAGCCTGTTCCATCACCTGATGATGATGATCGTGACGATCCCGCTTTACCGGCTGACTGGGAATCAGATTCGATATCTGGTCTTTTACATTCCGGCGTGCGCGGTCGTCGGAGCAATTTTGCTCCAAGCGATCAGGCTCTGTTTCACGCATCGGATCACTTGGCGCGAGACCAGCTACAGTCCCGATTTATTCCAACGCACTTCGGCCAGTTGAGCGTCCAAGGGCAACAATTCAGGTTGTCGCCGTTCGCCAGCGGAACGGTTCGCCGGTGACTTCGTATCCGGGTCGCATCCCGACGTTCAGCAGCAGTCCGATACCGACCGCGGTCATCAGCAGGCTTGAGCCGCCGTAGCTGGCTAGCGGCAGAGTGATGCCGGTGACTGGCATCAGGCCGCAGGTCATGCCAGTGTTGATGACCGTCTGCGAGGCCAGCAGCGTGACGATGCCAACCGCCAGCAGTCGGCCGAACGGCTCGCGCGTGGCGTTGGCGATCATCAGACCGCGAGCGACCAGCAGCACATACAGCAGCAGCGTCAGCCCGCAGCCGACGAAGCCCCAGCGTTCGCCGATCAGGCAGAAGATGAAATCGGTACGCGACTCCGGCAGCGACAACTCGGCATGGTCGGGCAGCGGCGAGACCTTCTCGCAGCGAGGGCAGGTTGCCGAGTGGCCGAAGCCGAGGTCGCTCTTCATGCCAAAGCGGCTCGTACAGCTTGGGCAGGTGACGATCTCAAACGTCTCGCCGGTCAGTTCGGTCCCCCAGATGCCACCGCGTGCGAGCACTCGCTTGGCTTGATGCTGCTGGTAAGCGTCGCCTCGTGGAGCCTCGCCGCTGTCTCGCTGTTGGAACAGCGACACGATCCGTGACTTCTGTTCGGAATTCATCGCCAGCCACAAGCCTGGTGACGCAACCATTCCCAGCGCGACAATCATCGCCAGATGCCGAGGCCGCGCTCCGGCCGCGAAGAGCATTGCGAATAGCGTCGG
>CAZILR010000151.1:2272-9670 GCA_964539995.1 uncultured Planctomyces sp. | reverse complement strand
TGATGTCCTCAAAGGTTGGTTCACCGTTTTTGATTCCGCGATTCAGATACAGCCGAATCGGAATCGGCGCGATCCACGGCGTCTTGAAGTGATGGCCGATCACGATGTCCGGCAGACCATCCCGATTGACGTCAGCGACGCACGCACCGGCCGGAGTGTCCTCACCTTTCGCGTTCGACCATCGCAAGACTTCGGTGACTCCGGCCGCCTCACGGAAGTGTCCTTTCTGGTCGTTCAAGTACAGCCGATGCTCGCCCGCGCCGCTCGTGAGAAAAATGTCCGGCCAAGTGTCGCCGTTCATGTCAGACGCCAAGCAACACAAGCCACCGAAGCCGAACGGCAGGCCGACCTTCTCCGAAACATTCTCGAACCGATGCCCGCCGAGGTTGCGACACAGCACCGGCCCGACCCTCACCTTCGGCGAGTAGTACTGCTCGCACGTCAGCAGATCGAGCAGTCCGTCGCCATCGAAGTCGAGCGCAGCGACGCCACGACCTTCGTAGAGCGGTGGGCAGGTGCCACTCTCTTTCGAGATATCGGTGAACTTCCCACCGCCGTCATTGCGGAAGAAATAATTCGGAACCTCAAACAGCGGATCGCCTTTTTTTGAGCCGTGCGAGCAGACGGAAACATACAAGTCCAAACGCCCGCTGTTCGTGAAGTCGGCAAACAACGCGCCGCTCCCCATGCCCGTCGTCCGCAGATGCTCCTGCGAATCGAGCCGGAAGTTTCCGTTTTCATTTCTGACGAACATCCCCGGCTTCGAGCCGGCATTGTGAAACGTGGCCACGAACAGATCAGCCCAGCCATCGCCATCCACATCGCCCCACGCCGCTCCGTGTCCGCGAATGCCCGCGACATGCGGAAAGACTCCGGTCTCGTCGCCGACATCCCGAAAGACAAACGGATCGGCGGCGAGAGTGGTGGCCGATACACACACGATCAACACATACCAAAACATTCGCATGGCAGTTTCCCTCTGTGGTCGCTTCGTCTTGTCGTCCTGCCGATAGCCATTATCCCAACCCAAACGATTCAAAAATCACGGCCCTCAAACATCGGCTAACAGCTTTCGGCCGGGAAAATTGGCTCACGGCCGGCGCTCCGATTCGGGAATGTGAATGACGGTCAACGCGCAGCAGTCCCAAACTTTTCCGCCGCGGTTGGCGTTCCAGTTGATGTAGAGCTTGCTGCCGTCGGGATCGACCGCCGAGCTGAATGTGCCGGCGAGCGTGACGCCGTATTTCTCTTGATAGAACGGATGCAGGAACGCGATGACTTTGCGAGTCTTCGTTTTTACGTCGTACTGCACGACCGCGCTGCCGTCCTTCTCGCTGCCACCGTGAGCTCCGGGGATGTAGTAGAGGTATCGGCCGGTCGGATCGGCGTCGATCGTCGTGATGTAGTTCTGCGTTCCGACCTGAGCAGGACCGAGTTCGGTCGCCTTCTCGGACTTCGTGTCGAAAGCGAACAGCAGTGACTCGCCCGTCTTGCCACCCTTGGAAACTGTGTACACGATCCCTTGCGGTGTCTCCTGTGTCGCGGCTCGCAAGCCGAGTTCCGCGTTGATCGGTGTCGGCGGGCCGGGCTTGTCGGGATCGAAGCGCACCAACTGGCCGACCATGTCTTCCTTACCGGGGGTGTAATAAATCTTGCCAGTGGACTTGGCGAAGATCATGTACCGAGCGGGACCATCCGGCCCGTCGAAGATCGTCTTCTTCTTATTGACGTCGTAGGCGAAGAACCGCACGGCATTGCCGTCCGATTTCTCTCCGGCAGCGGTGCCACCATAGAAAATTTTTCGCTTCGGATCGAGCACGCTGTTCGGGATGCAATGCTTCGGCACGGGGCCGTGCGCGACCACCTCGGCTTTGCCGTCACTCGGCCGCACGCGGATGATCCAGTCCCCTTCGTAATGGAACTTGTCCACGGTCACGGTCGTCGAACCGCGATGCGTTGAGCAATACAGCCAGCCCTCGTCGTCCATGTCGAGCCGCCCGTGAATCTTCGCCGGGACGTAATGTCCCTCCGGCATGTTGAGCAGCTTGCGAAGCTCAACCAACTCGCGAAACGTCTTCTTCTCCGGGTCGTACTCATACACGAAGGCGTTGCCGATCAAATTCGGGTCGCCCTTCGACGACAACAGCGAGTAATGATCGCCGATCGAGGCGTAATACTTGCCATTGATCGCCAGACTGTCCCCCCAATTCGACCACGGCTTCCCCTCGTAGTCCTGCCGAGGGAAGTAGAGAAAATCGACCGTCGGCGGAATATTGGCGATCGCGATGTCATTGCCGATCGTCTCGCTCGGCTTGAGAAACGCCTCGCTCCTGTCGGTGACGACTCGCTCGCCGTTGGGCAACGTCGGCGGGAATTTGAGTGGCGGCGGAGCTTCCTTCTTCGCGGCCGGTTTCTTCGCTGCTTTTTGAGCGTGCGACGTGGACGTCTCCACGCAGAAGATCGTCAACGCACACCCCAGAACCCACCATCGCTGGACCATGACGAGTGCTCCCAAGTTCATCCTTCGCATTGCCCCACCGGGCTTGTTCCGGTGGCCTGCAGGATTTTGCACTACTCAAGCACAATTCTGTTACTTGGTTTTGATCTGCTTCATCACCGCTTCGTCGAGCGGTCGCAAGCCTTCATCCGGCTTGATGGCGTAGAAGCCGACGTGGTAGTGGGCGATCTTACCGTCGGGGTCGATGACGACCCACAGCGGGAGTTTGGCTCCCAGCTTACGCGGGTCGCCGAACTTGGCGACGAGCGAGCCGTCGTCGGTCGCGATCGGGTAGCCGAGATTCATGAACTCGCGCAGCTTGCGAACCGAACGCAACGCGCCGGTCGTCTTCGCGGGATCGGCGAACGATTCGTTTGTCGCCACGCCGATGACCTCGATGCCGTAGCGTTTGCGCTTGTTCGACAGGAAGTCGAGATAGCCGACTTGGCCATACGGTTCGGTGAGCGGTTCGCTGTCGTAGTCCCAGAAGTGCAGCACGACGATCTTACCGGCGAGGTCTTTGGAGCTGATCGTTTTCTTTTCCAGAGTCGTCAATTCAAAGGCAGGGGAGGGCTGGCCGACGAACTTTTTGCTGACGTTCGCGACGTCGTCCGCTCGCTGTGTTTGAGACTTTACATCGCGACTGATGACAGCAGCCAGAGGTGCGAGCGGCGTCCCTTCGGCGGAGGTCTGCAACCCGTCGATAACTTTCTTGGCGGCGGCGATTTGAGTGTCGTTCAGCTCCGCCTTGGTTTCGCCATCCGGGCGGTTCATCTGAGATTTCAAGGACACCAGAGCTTCAAACGGCTTTTGAATTTTCGCCAAAGCGGCGGCGTCTAGCGGCTTGACGGATTCCAATTCGAGCTTCAATTGAAACTCGTCGCCGCGGCCCATGAAGACTTGCTGCTCGGCGGCGACTAACAGCGTGTTGTCCAACGTCGAAATCCACAGCCGTTGCTTGCGGCCGTTGTTCGTCGAAACGCGAACGACGTGGCAGTCGCGGTCTTTGATCTTCTTCGTCCCTTCAGCGACCTCGTAGGAGTGTTGCCCGGAGACCCAATCGCCGTCGGCGTCTTCACTGAGTTGGTCGGGGTACTCGAAGAAGGGCTGCCGGATCGTGATCGGATTCAGATGTCCTTCGTGCTCGGCGAGCAGTCGGATCGTCGCGTCATTGGCGGGTTTGTTCTTGGTGTTGAGCTCCAGCACGCCGAATCGTTCCGGCCACGCCCAGGTTCCGCCGCCCCGTTCGTCGGTGAGGTACGTCAGTTTCGTCCCGTCGGCCTGTCGAGAGGCGACGGCCAAAAGCGTGAACTTCTTGTACGGCTGCTCGGTCGCGGTGCGAGTGACTCGCGCCAGCGTGCCGGTGTATCGCAGTTCCATGCCCGGCGCGTCGCCGAGCACATCGGCTCCCGAAGACAACAACGCGGTCACGAGCATCCATTGGCTGACAGCAAGCACGGCAAACTCCTTGTCGTAGCACAGGCGGCTCGCCTGTGATTCTTGAAGGTGAAGCAGGCGCGTCACCTGCTCAAAATCGTTGCGGATTGTTGCGGTTGACCTGCCGAGTCACAAGCTGCCAACTTGCGGCAGCAGAAGGGGCAACCATACCTTGTGACAACAGGGCAGGGGAGCACGTCGCAAATTGCCTCCGCTCAACGCACGTCCGGAGAAGTTCATCGTGGCCGACGACAAGAAGACACCCGCCGCTGAAGACAACAAGATCGACCACTACGTCCGGTTGGGGACGATCGCGATGGGCAAGCATGCCCAGGTCTTGGAGGTTCAAGAAGAAAACACTACGAACCGCTTCGCGATGAAACTGCTGTTGCAGCAAGCGATGACGGATCCGGAACAAGTCTCGACCCTGAAGTACGAAGGCAAAGTCGCTCAAGGGTTGGACCATCCAAACCTCATCAAATGGGTCGCGACGGTACATCGCAAGACCAACATTTATCTGATCATGGAGCTGTTCAAATCTCCGAGTCTCAAGTCCAACATCATGATGGACATCGTTGGCGTGCAGACGCGATTGCGCAAACTGATTGAGTGTACTTGCCAAGCACTGCATCACATGCACGAGAAGGGCTGGGTGCATCTGGATGTGAAGCCGGACAACATCTTGATGAGCCGCGCGTCGGAGGTGCGAGTCATCGACTTCTCGTTGTCACAGAAAATCAAAGGCGCACTCGGAAAGATGTTCGGGGGGGGCAAAGACATCGGCGGCACTCTGACGTACATCGCTCCTGAGAGCATCCGAAAGGAGGCACCGTCCCCCGCGACCGATATCTACAGCCTGGGCATCACGATCTACGAATGCCTGACCGGAACGACTCCGTTCAAAGGCAGCACGCCCAAAGATCTGCTGATGAAACACTTGACGGCCGCTCCCACTCCCCCTTCGGACATCAACAAAAACGTCACTCCCGAAATGGACCGCATGGTGCTGCGGATGCTCGCCAAAAAGACGAAGGATCGGCAGAAGAACATGCAGGAGGTCATGTCCGAGTTCCGCAACATCCAGCCGTTCAAAGATGATCCCGAAAAACTGCGAGACCAAAAGCTGGCCGAACAAAAAGAGGCGGAAGGCCAGCAGAGCCTCGGTAAGACCCTCGACAGCCGCCGAGACCATGTTCGATCCGAGAAGGCCAAGGTGGATCCTGAATTCGCCAAACAAATCGCGGCCTCTGCCAATCCGCCCACGCAACCAAATTCCGCCAAGCCTGAGCCTGTGAAACCCAAGCCCGCGCCGAAGCCAAAACCCGCGGCCGCCGTTCCTCAACCGTCAATGCCGATGCCAATGGCTCCCGGCTTTCCGCCGCAGATGCCGTTCATGCCCATGCCGCAAATGATGCCCGGTCAGTTCATGCCGATGCCGGGGTATGGCTATCCAGGAATGCCGCAACAGATGCCGGGGTATCCGCCCGGGGCAGGCCCGATGCCAGGCATGATGCCGATGCCAATGCAACCAGGAGCCATGATGCCTCAACCCGGAATGCCGATGCCCGGAATGCCTGGCGTTCCACAGCCGATGCCTCCGCAAATGGCTCCACCGAGCCAGCCGCCGCCCAATCCCATTCAACCACCCGCACCGGCTCCCGCACGCCCTTCGGCCGGATCCGTTGTGCGCCCCGGCCAAAGGCCAGAGCCGCCCCCAAGTGCGAAAGACGTGGAGGACTTGCCGATGATGGAAGAACTCCCCGACGTCATGTGACACCGGTTCGCTTCGCGACTTCGCGAGAGCTTCGCCTTGCAAAACCAAATCGACTTTGCGACCGTCCCGCCAACTTTCGCGAGTATCACATCCGAGGCCCCCATGTCTGCGGACAACGCAAACCTCTCTGACGACGATCATCAACTACCAACGAGTGATGATTTCTTGCCGTCAGAAACCAATCGCCCGAATCCGACGAATCGAATTTCACATCCGTTCGAGAAGCCGATCGTCGAACTCGAACAACAACTTGCGAAGTTGGAATCGCAGCCAAACCCGCAGCCAAACATCAAAGAGGCGATCCGCAACCTACGGTTAGAGATCGCGCGGCTCACTCGCGAAATCTTTGACCATCTCGACCCGGCGGACGTCGTCAAGCTGGCCCGCGACAGTCATCGGCCGCAGACACTCGACTACCTCGAACTGATCTTCGACGAGTTCATCGAACTGCACGGTGACCACGCTTACCGCGACGACCGAGCCATCCTCACCGGCTTCGCCAAGATCGACGACCAAAAAGTGATGTTCGTCGGCCAGCAGAAAGGGCGAAACCTCAAGGAACGCACCGAGCACAACTACGGCATGGCGCACCCGGAGGGCTATCGCAAGGCTCTTCAAAAGATGCAGCTCGCCGCCAAATACAAAATGCCGATCATCAGCTTCATCGACACCGGCGGAGCGTACCCCGGCCTCGGAGCCGAAGAGCGCGGCCAGTCCTACGCGATCGCCTACAACCTCCGCGAGATGGCGCGCATCAACACACCGATCGTCTGCACGGTGATCGGGGAGGGGGGGTCTGGAGGCGCGCTCGGAATTGCCATCGGCGACTACATCGCCATGTTGCAGTTCGCGTACTACTCGGTCATCAGCCCCGAAGGCTGCGCCGGCATCCTCTGGAAGCACGCCAAGCACGCCGACCTCGCCGCGCGAGCGTTGCGGTTCACCTCAAAAGACCTGCTCGGCTTCGGAGTCATCGACGAGATCATCCCCGAACCGCTCGGTGGAGCACACCGCGACCACCGCCGCATGGCCATGACGCTGAAGATGTCACTGCTCCGCGCCCTTCGCCAACTCGAGTCGGTCCCGCGCGATCAGATCGTTCAACGCCGCTACGACAAGTTCCGCAAGATGGGCCAGTTCGAAGAAGTCGCCACAACGTAGTCGAGTCACTCCGTGACTCGGAATTCAGCCACGGAGGCTCGGTATGTCCGACAAGCCACTCGCTTCCGCCACGCTCGCCGCACAAGGACTCGGCTTCATTGAGCCAGTGACCAAGTCGATCGTGCAGCCGATCCACGTCTCGACGACATTCGAGCGAGACGCCGACAACGAGTATTCCGCAGGTCGCTGCTACTCGCGAGCCGACAATCCGTCGTTCGACCAAGTCGAGGCGACATTGGCCGCGTTGGAGCAGGGGACCGACGCCCTCGTTTTTGCCTCCGGCATGGCCGCCGCGACCGCTTGCTTCCAAGCACTCGCCCCCGGCGATCACGTCATCGCCCCGACCGTTATGTATTGGGCACTCCGCAACTGGTTGACCACGTTCGCGACTCGTTGGGGGTTGGAAGTTTCATTGGTCGATACGACCAATCTCGACGAACTCCGCGCGGCGATCCGGCCCAACAAAACAAAACTCGTCTGGCTGGAGACTCCATCCAATCCGCTCTGGCATGTGACGGACATCGCCGCC
>CAZILR010000151.1:0-2262 GCA_964539995.1 uncultured Planctomyces sp. | reverse complement strand
ATCAAGCCGGAGCCTGGTTGGCGGTCGATTCGACCGTGGCCGCGACCGTCTTCACTCAGCCGCTGACTCTCGGAGCCGACCTCGTCATGCACGCGGCGACGAAATACCTCAACGGCCACTCTGACCTCGTCGCTGGAGCACTCATCGCCGGCCCGACGCTCTGCACCGCCGGACGCTTGATGGCCGTAGACCGGACGCCCACGTCCAGTCAGCCCACGAATTGTCCGAACGTAGGCGTCCGGCCTACGGACCTCTTCGCCCGTCTCGCCGCTGAACCCGACAGCTACTGGAAACGTATCCGCACGATTCGCTCCCAAGTTGGAGGAGTGCTCGGCTCCTTCGAGGCGTGGCTGCTGATGCGCGGTCTGCGAACGCTGCACCCGCGAGTTCACTGGGCCGCCACGTCCGCGCAATCACTAGCCGAACGACTCGCCGAGCATCCCGCCATCGCCGAGGTCTTGTATCCCGGCCTGCCAAGTTTCGCTGGTCACGAAGTTGCTCGCCGTCAAATGTCCGGCGGCTTCGGAGCGATGCTTTCGATCCGCATCAAAGGCGGAGAACTCGCCGCCATCGCCACCGCCGCCAAGGTCCAACTTTGGAAGCGAGCCACGTCGCTGGGTGGAGTTGAAAGCCTGCTCGAACACCGAGCCAGCATCGAAGGTGTCGGCTCGCCATGTCCGCCCGACTTGCTCCGCCTGTCGGTCGGGATCGAAGACGCAGACGATCTCTTCGCTGATCTCGACCAAGCATTGCGAGCCTCTGAGGTAGCCCGCCCTCAGAGTCGCTAGTCAGTTTCACCGCGCCCCACGCGAGGCTTTCCTAACCTCGCCATTACAACACTCCATCGAATCCTCTCGACACCAGCAACGTCCGATAATGTCTGTTATGTTGAAAATCGCTTGCGAAAAATACCGGGAAACCAGCGAATTTCCGCTAGAGTCCGATGACGTTTTCACGGTAGTCACACTGCCCTTCAATGTGGCCCTATCCTATTCCGTCAGCTCCTCACTCGTTCGACGGACTAACGCCGAACGTCGAAGGTCACGGGGCAACATCAGAGTGTCGGCCACCAACGACAACGGAGTGTCGATTGTAGACATCGTCAGGATGACAAAGCCCGGAATTGTTCCGCGAAGCTCCGGGTCCGACATGGCAGAGGCCGCAAGCTGAAGGTCGGTCTTGGTTCCAGAGTACGGAGTTTTTGTGGTCGCATCAGTTTCGTGGTACTGCAAAACGCTCATGCAGCCCGAAACTGACATAATTGCCACGGAGGAGCCAACAATCTGCAACCAGAGATTTCGCATGACGATCTTCCGTGACATTGCGCGAGAGATCAGTTTGGCCAACGAACCCGCAAGAGGTTGGCAGAATCGCGAATGAGCCACAATCGCAGTTGTCAGTCAACTCTAAAACTGTTTCCGGCTGTCGATCAGCAGCGTCACCGGGCCATCATTGACCAGCTCGACATCCATGTGAGTTTGAAATCGCCCGGTCTGAACGTCGATCCCTTGGCCACGCACCTCGGCGCAGAATGCCCGGTACAACTCGTCCGCCAACTCCGGCCGAGCCGCCTGGATGAAGCTCGGCCGCCGGCCTTTGCGGCAGTCGCCCAGCAAAGTGAATTGGCTGACGACCAGCATCGCGCCGCCGACCTCAGCCAAGCCCAGATTCATTTTGCCATCGGCGTCCTCGAAGACTCGCAGGCCGGCGATCTTCTGAGCCATGTACACGGCCTCGTTTTGCCCGTCGCCATCCTCGACGCCGAGCAGCACGAGGAAGCCTTTGCCGATCTGGCCAACGACCTCGCCAGCCACCGTGACCGACGCCCGCGAAACTCGTTGCACGACCGCTCGCATGATTTACCAACGCCCTCGTCTGCGTTCCTTGGATGGCAGCACTTCCAGACACGTCGTCCACCAGCCGGTGAGGATCGTTTCGAGGAACTCGTCCGGCAAGCGTTCGTCGCGCATTTCGCGAGCGAGCTGTTCGTAATCGTAGGTCAGCGGGACAAACTCCACTTCCCAGGGCAGGGGAGACTGCCCTGCCCCATTCGTTCGCAAAATGGTGTACCAGACGTTCGTCGTGCCGTCGTTCTCCGGCCGGCCGAGCACGCCAATGTTGATGAAGCCGCGAGAAGTGATGCCATCCGTACCGCGACCGTCAGGGAGCGGCTCTGTTCGGCATTCATGGAACCGCTCCCTGACGGTCGCGGTACGGCTTTCGGGCCATGTCCGTTGCCAGTGCAGTCCCGTATGAGTTCCC
>CAZILR010000150.1:0-9698 GCA_964539995.1 uncultured Planctomyces sp. | reverse complement strand
ATTCAACATCGCAACCGACTTAGTAAGAGACCTGCGGTCAGACGAAGCGGCGGGGTCAGGAGACCCGCGCCGAGCGCCTGGCCGAACCGCTCGCAGCGCGCGACCGGTGTGAGATTCATCACATGCCGCGATCTCTTCCGGTGTGCCGCAGCGGACAATGCGACCGCCACCGGAGCCTCCTTCAGGGCCGAGGTCGATGACCCAGTCGGCGGTCTTGATGACGTCGAGATTGTGCTCGACGACGATCACGGTGTTGCCGTTGTTGACGAAGCCATGCAGCACTTCGAGCAGGCGATGAATGTCGGCGAAGTGCAGACCAGTCGTCGGTTCGTCGAGCAGATAAACCGTGCGGCCGGTCGAACGCTTGCCGAGTTCGCGAGCCAGCTTGATCCGCTGAGCCTCGCCCCCCGACAGCGTCGGCGACGGCTGACCGAGCTTGAGATAATCCAGACCGACATCGTGCAGCGTTTGCAGCAGCTTGGTGATCGGTGCGATGTTCGCGAAGTGTTCGAGAGCCTGCTGCACGTCGAGTTCCAGGACATCGGCAATGCTCTTCTCCTTGAACTTCACCTCCAGCGTTTCGTGATTGAAGCGATGCCCGCCGCAGACCGCACAGGTCACCCACATGTCGGCGAGGAAATCCATTTCGAGCTTGTTGCTGCCATTCCCCTCGCACGCCTCGCAGCGTCCGCCACTGACGTTGAAGCTAAACCGCCCCGGCTTGTAGCCTCGTCGTTTGGCCTCCGGCAGTTGCGTGAACAGGTCACGGATCAGGTCGAAGACTTTGACGTAGGTCGCCGGGTTCGATCGCGGCGTGCGGCCGATCGGCGATTGGTCAATGTCGATTGCCTTGTCGAGATGTTCCAACCCAGTGATCGCGCGATGCGGTCCCGGCGTACCGATCCCCTTGTTGAGGTCGCGATTGAGCACCTGCCACAAGATGTCGTTGACCAACGAACTCTTCCCCGACCCGCTGACGCCCGTTACGCAGACGAACGCTTCGAGCGGAAACGTCACATCGACGTCGCGCAGGTTGTGATGCTTCGCGCCAAGGATGCGGATTTCTTTTGGAGGCGATGGGGGGACAAGGTGAGGGGGTGACAAGGTGAGGGGGGGAGATGGCAAAGCGGCACGTCCACGTTTTGCCTTCTTCACCTTGTCACCTTGCAACCTTGCCACCGTGTCAATCGGTCGCCGCTTTGGTACGTCGATGATCAACTCGCCCGACAGATACTTCGCGGTCAGGCTCTCCTTCGCGTTACGGATCTCGTCGAACGAGCCTTCAGCGACGACTCGACCACCGCGCACGCCGGGGCCGGGGCCGAAATCGACGATGTGATCGGCCGCACGCATCGTCTCTTCGTCGTGCTCGACGACGATGACCGTGTTGCCTTGATCGCGCAGTTCGCACAGGCTGTCGAGCAGCATCTCGTTGTCACGCGGATGCAACCCGATCGACGGCTCGTCGAGGATGTAGACGACGCCGACCAGCCCGCAGCCGATCTGTCCGGCCAATCGGATGCGCTGCGTCTCTCCCCCCGACAACGTCGGGGCTGCGCGGTCAAGCGTCAGGTAATCCAATCCGCACCGCAGCAAGAAGCCGAGCCGCCCGCGAATCTCTTTGAGCACTTCCGTCGCGATCAATCGCTCGGTCGCGTTGAGTTCAAGCTCCTCGAAGAACTGAGCCGCTTCGCGAATACTGAGCGCGCAGACTTCGTGAAGGGCGAGAGACGAGAGACGAGAGACGAGAGACGAGAGTTGTGATTCCGAACGATTCGTCTCTCGTCTTTCGTCTCTCCGCTCTCGACTCTTCGACGCCACCGTCACGCACCGCGCCTGCGGACAAAGTCGCGTGCCGCCGCACGATGTGCAGAGGGCGAACTCCATGTATTTTTCGAGCTGCTTGCGCCGCGCGGGATTGCGCGTCTTGCTGTAGTTTTTGAGCAGTTCCGGCAGCAGTCCCTCGAACGTGCCGCCGTGTTTCCAGACGCCGCCGTTGTATCGCCAGTGGAAGACGATGTGCCGCGAACCGGTGCCGAACAGCAACGACTTGCGAACCTCGTCAGACAATTCCACCCATGGAGTCTTGAGTACCGAGCCTTTCGGCAAGTTCAGATCGAACTCCAGTGTCTCGGCGACACCGTCGTAAATGTGTCGCCGCCACTTGCCGACGTCCTTCAGCGGTCCGAGCAGTTCGATCGCTCCGTTCCACAACGACAGCGTCTCGTCCGGGATCATCCGATCCAACTGAAACTCAAACCGCTCGCCGAGTCCGTTACAGTCGAGACACATGCCCTGCGGACTGTTGAAACTGAAGAGCTGCGGCGATGGCGGATCGTAGCTGAGGCCGCAATGCGTGCAGGCGTAATGGGCGGAGTAGAGGGTGTCGAGAGACGAGAGCTGAGAGTCGAGGGGTTCAGTCTCAGAATCAGACTTCGATTCGAAGTCTTCCTCTCGTCTCTCGTCTCTCGTCTCTCGACTGACTACCAACTTGCCATCCGCCAGCTTCAGCGCCGACTCAACCGCTTCGGCCAAGCGGGACCGCGAGGACTTGCCCGCTTCGAGACGATCGACCACGACATCGATCGTGTGCTTCATTTGTTTGTCGAGCCGCAGCTCGTCGGACAGTTGTATGATTCGGCCATCGACGCGAGCACGCACGAAGCCGCGCTTCAGCAGGTCGTCGAATAGGTCGCGGTACTCACCCTTCTGACGCTGGATCATCGGAGCGAGCAGCAGGAACCGAGTGCCCGGTTCCAACCGAGCGATACTGTCGATGATCTGCTCCGGCGATTGAGCCGTGATCGGTCGATGACCTTGGACGCAGTGACCTTGGCCGACTCTCGCGAACAGCACGCGGAGGTAGTCGAAGATCTCGGTAATCGTGCCAACGGTCGATCGCGGGTTGCGGCCGGAGGTCTTCTGCTGGATCGAAATCGACGGGGCGAGGCCGGTGATTGAATCAACGTCCGGCTTCTGCATCTGGCCGAGAAACTGCCGAGCATAGCTCGAAAGTGACTCGACGTAGCGGCGTTGCCCCTCGGCGTACAACGTGTCGAACGCCAGCGAACTTTTCCCCGAACCGCTGACGCCAGTCATGCAGATCAGCTTGTTTTTGGGCAGCCGCAGGTCGATGCCGCGCAGGTTGTGCTCGCGAGCACCTCGAATGACGATTTCCGTGTCAGCCATGTGAAGTCACCCGAAGCGTCAGCGAGGGCGAGCGCTCCAATCGAGCCTGTTGGAAGTCGTATGAAGCGTGCGCCCTCGCTGACGCTTCGGGTTAGTTTGGCGCGGAGGTCTCATGCGCATCGAGGCCCGCGCCAAAATCATCCTCATTCTTCGCGGCCGGCACTGGCGGCGGTTCTGCAATCACCTGGGGCGGCGCTGACGAGGCAATCGGTTCGGCGGTCACCGCGGCTTGTGGTTCTTCCAACGGCCGAGGCTCGCGGGGTGGTCGATTCTCGTAGCCGCCAGATCGTTCGGGGCGCGGCGGACGATTTCGAGACTTTGATCCGCCATAGCCGCCCGATCCACCTTCTGATTCTTCCGTCAACGGCGATGTCATCCGAGGGAACTCTTCACCCCCTTGAATGCGATCGAGCATCGACCGTAACTCCGGCCGCAGATCGAGTCGTCCGGGGCGTTGGCCCTCGGCCAGTTTCATCGGCACGCCGTCGCGCACGCAGGGGCAGCGAGGAGCGGTGATATCCATCGTCAACCGCGCACTCTGTCCACAAACAGGGCAGCGCCACGCGCGACGCACGTCGATTTCAATTCGTAGTCCCGGACCTTTCATGAGCACTCCTCGTGAGTGCGTACTCTCGCGGGCGGCCGGGGGATTCTCAAGCGCGGCGCTGCGTCGATAGAAACCAGCCCATCGCGAGCAGTCCGATGATGATCCACAAGTACTCGGTCATCGACGTGGATTTCCAAGTCCAAACCAAATACGAATTCAATGACATCACGAACGTGTTCATGGTCATCTCCTTGAAGCGTGGGTGGCTTCTGACCACGGCGTTGGCCCGGCGGATTCAACACACAGAACGCCGAAATGGCACTCGCGTGACGGCGATGCTGTTAGAAAGTGCGTCCGTCGGCAGACCATTGTTCCGGCTGTGCCAGTCGCGCCGGCCTGTTGCGAAAACGCCACGTTAGCCGACACGGTACGGCAGCGGCTTCCCGGCCACTCCGGCTCGGAGGTTCTGGATTGTCATCTCGATCATGCGACGACGAGTCCGATCCGACGCGCTCCCCAGGTGCGGTGTGAGCACCAAGTTTTGCATCGTCAACAACGGATGATCGCGCGGCAGCGGCTCAGGCTGGGTGACGTCGACACCGGCCCCGGCGATGCGGCCGGTTCTGAGAGCCGCGTACAAAGCATCGGTATCGACGACCGCGCCGCGAGACATGTTGATCAGCATGGCGGACGGCTTCATCAATGCGAACTGTGCCGTCGAGATCAGATTCGTCGTCTCCGCCGTCAGTGGGCAGTTCAGTGCGACAAAGTCGCTCTCGGCCAACAGATCGTTGAGCGATCGGTACTCGGCGGAGAACTCGGCTTCAGCGATCGGATCGCGACGGCGGTTGTGATACAGGACGTGCATGTCGAACGCCTTCGCTCGCCGCGCCACCTGTTTTCCGATCCGGCCGAGTCCGACGATTCCCAAGGTCGAGCCGTGAACTTCCTTGCCAATCAGCAACGACGGCTCGTAGACGGTGAACTCGGGGCTGCGCGCGTAGCGGTCGCCGATCACGACATTGCGCGCGGTCGCCAGGATCAAGGCGAAGGTCATGTCGGCTGTCGAGCCATCCAAACAACCGGGTGTGTTGCCGACGGGAATGTTTCGATCCGCCGCTGCCGCGAGATCAACGTGATCGACGCCGACTCCGTGATTGCTGACGATCTTCAAATTCGGAGCAAGGTCCAGCAGCGGCCCGTCCACACGCGGATGTCCGTAGGTGATGAACGCCTCAGCTCGTCGCAACGAATCCGAGCCGGCCGACGTCTCCCACGGCAACACCTCAAAGTCATCGCCCAGCAGTTCGAGGAACAGCGGCGGAAGTTTGTCGGCCATGACGGGCGTGCAAGCCATGCGAAAATCTCCGG
Organism: uncultured Planctomyces sp.; assembly: GCA_964539995.1. Lineage (GTDB taxonomy): Bacteria > Planctomycetota > Planctomycetia > Planctomycetales > Planctomycetaceae > SXKJ01. The sequence goes on along the minus strand of CAZILR010000150.1, from coordinate 4,591 downwards.
GTGACGTCAGCCAACAAAAAACTCCCACCGATCCAGTGACCAGCGGGAGCAAGGGTATGCCGTGGGGGTAACTATTCATGCCGGCGATGATTCGCCCATTCGGCACACCGGGCGCGATTCTAGGAACAGCCTTGATGCTGTCAATCGGCGTCGCGGCAAGCGGCTCGGCTGGCAAATTTTTGAGGTTGCGATGTCCGTAGCCCGACCCCTTATGGGTCGGAGGATTCGATGTTTTCCCCAATCGAACGCCGAATTGGAATCACCCGACCCACAAGGGGTCGGGCTACTCAGCCTCTCAACTGAAGAGCTGTGGCAGAGTGCTGATCGCTCGAAACTGCGACAGGTCAACGTCGGTCTCAATCGCCTTGCGGCACAGAGCGAAGTGATCGGCATGTCCCGGCTGACAGTAGCCGCCGGAGAAGCTGAAGGCCCAGCGGTAGCCGTGACTTCGCAATGCCGCGCGAGTGAACTCGTTGAAGTCACCCGGCTGTCCGTTCGGGTAACTGAAGGCGTCGATGGTCTGGCCGAGTTCTTCGATCAGCCGCCGTTTGCATTCGCCGACTTCCCAATCCTGCTGGTCTGCCGTCGAGTTCGCGAGGATCGGGTGATTGACCGTGTGGCCACCGAACGTCATGCCCGCAGAGTGCATCTCGTGGAGCATGTCCCACGTCATCCACTGGGCGGCCGCCATCGTCTCTGGACAACGGCCGGTTCCCAGCGCGTCCGCCAGGAAGTCGAGATACTCGCCGATCAATTCACTGCCGGCCGTGCGGTAGACGGTCAGAAGTTTTTGGAATCCTTGAGCACGGTCCTGGCCGGCAAAGCTCACCGGTGATGACAGCCAATCATTCGCCGCGAGCGACGGCAACGTGGTGGTCCGCGACATCCAAGCCAACTCATCCCAGACCGGCACGCGCGGGCGATCGATGAATCCCGTGGCAATGAAAAACGTCGCCGACACGCCGTGCGATTTGAGAATCGGAAACGCCGTCGAAAAATTGTCGCGATAGCCGTCGTCAAACGTCAGCATTACGAATTGGCCGTGCGGTTGAGCCAACGCATGTTCCAAATCGCCGAGTCCGATCACGTCGAAGTTCTTCGCTAAGAATGCGACTTGTCGCTCGAAATCGTCGGCCGAGGCACTCCACAAGTTGTGATCGAACAGCGAATCGGACGGATCGCCGATGCGGTGATAGTTCAGCACGAGCAAGCCGTTCCAAGCCTGTGCTGCTCGCAGCACACGGCCGCAGCCAGTCATGTCCAACGTGCGAGCCAACAGATCGCGTTTTGCCAGCATGATCTTGGCCTTTCACACGTTGGTGTCGTGATCCGCCATCGTCATAAAAATGTCGCCGACGACTTCGGGCATTCGCACGAGCACCGGATAGGAATCCTGGCGGCGCGAGAATCCAGCGGACTCCAACAGCGAATAGAACTGCGGTGGACCAAAGCATGCCAGCCGAATCGCATCCGCTCGCAATCGGCGAGCCTGCCGGGTGAACTCCGCCAGCAACAGCTCGGTCGCGGCGTCATCGACCGCCAGCAGATCGGCGATACACACGGATTCCCCACACCGATACCAAACGATGTAACCCAGCAACTCACCGCCACCGGCCCGTGCAAGCGCGAAGCACTCGTATTTCAGTTCGGGGCACTTCGTGAATCGCCACCTCAGATAATCCGCCGAACGCTCACCGAGCACTCCAAATCGCTGAGCCGCTGTCTGCCACAGTCGATCAAAACGCTCATCAAACGCCACTCGGTTCTCGATCACGACCGATTGCGGCAGCCGAGGTGCATTGCCGGACGATTTCCATCGCAGTGCGACATCCACCAGCGGAGCCGCCAGCTTCGCCGCCAACGCCGAACGCAGCACGCTCGTGAGTTTGACTTTGCTCCGCAGCAACTTCGTCCAATTCGAGATCTCGCCGAGCTGTCGATAGCCGCAGCGTTTCAACACGCCCGCCGCTTGCCGAATTGGAAAACCGTACAAGCACGAAACGCCGTTTTCATCCGCAAGCTTCATGACCGCGCGTGCCAACGTCATCGCGGGACCGACGGAGCGCTGCCGCTCATCGACATTCAAGTCGATCGCCGCGCCTCCTTTGACCACCTCTCCGGCAATCGAGAATCGCCGCTTCATCAGGCCGGCGGATCCGATGAGATCTCGCTCACCCAGCACCAATGCTTCCGCACGGCCGGTGCCGTACAGCCACTCGAAGCGGTCTCGCGAGGCGTCCGGCAAGTTGCGATGCCACAACTCCAGCAGCGGCTCGCGCAGTTCGCTCACCGTCGGATGAGTGACCCGCCAAGTTGTCGAAGGCGATAAAGTGGGCATGTCGGCTTTCGGGATTCAAGACCAACGGTTACAGCAACACGTTCTCGATCAGTTCCGGTGACCGATGCAGATAATCCGTCGCCTTCCGCTTTGACACGATGTCGTTGTAGACGAACTTGACTTGATCAACGCCCAAGCCAATCTCGGCGGCAACGTCTTCGGCATCAAAACCGTGATTCAATCCGAACAAGCAACAGTCGAGCTTGTCATACGGCACGCTGAAGAAGAACTCTTCCTGGCTCTGCGGCAGCGAATAGGTGTCCGTCGTCGGCGGTCGCATCCGAATCACGTCCGGCACGCCGAGGTAATCGGCCAACTGATAGACTTGCGTCTTGTAAAGGTGAGCGATCGGCTTGATGTCCGCCGCACCGTCCCCTTGCTTCACGAAGAAGCCCTGGTCGTATTCGAGTCGATTCGGAGTCCCGATGACCGCGTATCGCAGCCGATCCGCGTGGTAGTACTCCATCATCTTGCGGCAGCGTTGTTTGAAGTTCGTCGCCGCGACGATCGTTTGATAAGCGTCGAGCGTCAGCCTCGCCTGCTTCCGCTCACCCGTCGGTGATTGCACGACGATGCTCGACAAGCTGAAGCGTGCCCCGGCCAGCAGCGGCGGCAACACGAGTTTGTTTTTCCAATCCGGTTGATACTCCGGGATCACGCTCTGAATCGCGGCATCACGGCGCTGATAGCAACCGGCCCCGTCGAGCATCGGAGTGATGTTCTCAATCGTGGATTCCAGGCCCAACGATTCCGCTAACAACTCACCCAACGCGAGGCTGTCCGCTTCGGAGTCCCGTTCGGGCATCATGATCCCGAACACACGATTTGGCCCGAAGGCTTTCACGGCCAGTGCCGCACACACGGTCGAATCAATCCCGCCCGACAGGCCGAGCACTAGCCCTTTGCGTTTGAAGTCCACGGCAACCGTCTCACGCATCCAGTCGCAAATGCGAGCGACCTCAGCAGCGGCATCGAGTTTCAGAAGATCGCGAGAAAACACCTGAGTGGCAGTCGTCATGAATTGTCCTTGTGTAGGATGGCCGCCCTCGGCCGTCCCGCATTTCCGAGAATGAGGACGGCCGAGGGCGGCCATCCTACGCGCGTTACGAAACCAAAACTTTCTTGTCGATCTTTCCGTTGGGTGTCTTCGGCAGAGCGTCACGGAACTCGACCTGTTGAGGCACCATGAAGTCTTCGAGGAAGCTGCGGCAGTGAGCTTGCACGTCGCGAACGGTCAGTTCGGCACCGGGTTGCAGTCGCACGACGGCACGCACCGCTTGGCCAAGCACCGCATCATCGACACCGACGACCGCCGCTTCGGCGATTTGCGGATGTTGATGCAGGACGTCTTCGACTTCGCGAGGACTGACCTTTTCGCCGCGGCTCTTGATGATGTCGTCCTTGCGGCCGACCCAATACAAAAAACCTTCTTCGTCCGTACGGAACAGGTCGCCGGTGTAGAGCCACATCTCGTGCGGAATCTTCCCTGGCTTCAAACGGATCGCGGTCAGTTCGGGAGCTTCCCAGTACCCCTTCATCACGTTCGAGCCGCGCACAACCAACTCGCCAACTTCGTTCGGGCCGAGCTCGTTGCCGTCGTCGTCGAGTACCATCGTCTCACAATTCGGCATCGCCTTGCCGACCGAACTGGTCCGGCGGTCGATCTCTTCGGGAGGCAGGTAGCTGACTCGCTTGCACTCGGTCAGACCGAACATCGAGAAGATCGTCACGTCCGGCAACAGTTTGCGGAGCTTCAAAATGTATTCGACCGGGAACGCGGCTCCGGTGTTGCTGAAGTATCGCAGCTTCGACAGGTCGTACTTCGTCAGGTCCATTTGCAGCAGGATCGCCACGACCGTCGGCACGATCGGGAAGCCGGTGACGCCCAACTTCACGATCTTGTCGAGGATCGCGTGCGGATAGGTAAACGACTTTTCGAGCACCAGCGTGCCGCCGTAATTGCAGCACATCAGCCATTGATACAGCCCGTAGTCGAAACTCAGCGGCAATACGTTCAAGACGATGTCGTCGGGCGTGTTCCGCAGGTACGTCGTGATCGACTTGTTCGCTGCGACCATGTTCGCGTGCGTCAGCATCACACCCTTCGGATTGCCGGTGGAGCCAGACGTGTAAACCAGCGCGGCTAGATCGACGTCGATGCACCGCTTCTTCGGCGGCAGCGTGTTGTCTTTGTTTTCGACGACGAGATTGGACCAACTCGTCAGCGGATGCGTGCAGTCCGCAACGTCCTCG
>CAZILR010000149.1:1645-9722 GCA_964539995.1 uncultured Planctomyces sp. | reverse complement strand
GGGTGGGCCCCCCCACCACCCCCCCCCCCCCTCCCCCCCGGTGTGGTGGCTCCCCCCCCCCCCCCCCCACCCTACGGCTGCTTGGTGCTGCGGTGCTCGGTTTGAGCCTCGGTTCGATGGGTTTCGCGCAGGACAAAAATCCCGCCGCCGAAGCCAAGACCGAAAAGGAGATGAAGCCGTACAAGCAGACGATCCCGAATACCGAAGTCTCGTTCGAGATGGTCGCGATTCCGGGTGGCGAGTTCCTGCTCGGCAGCCCGGAGTCGGAAGCGAAGCGCAATCCCGACGAAGGTCCGCAGGTGAAGGTTAAGATCGAGCCGTTTTGGATGGGCAAGTACGAAGTCACTTGGAACGAGTACGACATCTGGAGCTTCAATCTCGACATCCAGCGCCGCAAGACGTTGAACCTGCAAGCAACCGCACTTGATCCGAAGGCGGATGCGGTGACTCGGCCGACGAAGCCGTACACCGACATGACGTTCGGCATGGGGCACGACGGCTATCCGGCGATCTGCATGACTCAGCACGCGGCCAAGACGTACTGTGCGTGGCTCAGCGAGAAGACCGGTCACTACTACCGCCTGCCGACCGAGGCCGAATGGGAATACGCCTGCCGAGCCGGGTCGAAGTCCGCGTATTTCTTCGGTGACGATTCGGCGAAGCTCGACGAGTACGCCTGGCACTTCGGCAACAGCGACGAGAAGTATCACCCGATCGGCAAGAAGAAGCCGAATCCGTGGGGCTTGTACGATATCCACGGCAACGTGTCGGAACTGTGCCTCGATCAGTACGACGAGAACCGCTACGCGAACATTCTGAAGCAAGGCATGGGAGCCAGCCCGCTGCTCGTGGTGACGAAGCTGTACCCGACGGTCGCTCGCGGCGGGTCGTGGGATGACGACCCGGAACAACTGCGGAGCGCGGCTCGCATTTCCTCGACGCCTGATTGGAAGCAGCAAGACCCGCAAATTCCAAAGAGCATTTGGTACTTCACCGACGCTCTGCAAGTCGGCTTCCGCATCGTCCGCCCGCTGCGAGTTCCCAACGAAGCCGAACGCAAACAGCTCAATCTCGATCCGGAGAAAGATTTCAAGCTGCGCGACTAAGTAGCCGTTACCGCTCCGCGTGACGAGCCTTCCACCGTTTTTCTCCAACCGTCAAGCCGCATCGAACTTCAACCGCGGCAGGCTCGTCACGCGGAGCGATGACGGCTACGTTGAAGACCACATGACCGCCAGCCAAAAGAGCCTCGTGATTTCGGTGTTGATGATCACGGTCGGCGTGGGCTGGCTGCTGACGGCGCGCGGAGTCGCGCCCCAAATCAATTGGGTCTGGACACTCGGCATGGCGGTCTGCGGCGTGTTGATGTTCGCGATGATGGGGTTCGACAAGTTCAGCTTCGTGCTGGGAGTTTTCTTTCTGGTGTGCAGCCTGATGTCGTTGCTGCGTCAGCAAGGTTTGCTGTCGGTCGAGACTGAAGCTCCCGTGTTGGTCATTGTCGCTGGAGTCTTGATGTTGGTCGCTCGGTCCAAGAAAGTGCCGACACCCAACTGGTTCGTGCCTCCGAAGCCGTAAAACAAATTGATCGTTCCTCAAATTCATTCCTTGATGGAGTCGCTATGTCTTCCCGCACTTTGCGTTCGATCGCTCTGAGTCTCGGAGCCGTGTTTCTCATCGCGTCGCAGGTGCGATCCGCCGATCCGCCGCAGCCGATGCCGGATACGCCGTTGGAAGTCAAGGCGGTGCGAGCCTTCCCGGAACTCAAGTTTCGCCGGCCGGTGTTGCTGACGAACGCGGGGGATGGATCGAATCGAATTTTTGTTTGCTCGCAGCCGGGAAAGATTTTTGTCTTCCCGAACAAGCCGGACGTCGAAGAGGCGGACGTCTTTTTGGAGTGGGAAAAGAAGACGATCTACAAGGACGAAGAATTTGAAGAGGGCATCCTCGGCCTCGCGTTCCATCCGAAGTTCAAGTCGAACGGCGAGTTCTTCATGTACTACACCGAGGTGCCGCACATCTCGGTGATCTCGCGATTCAAGGTCTCGAAGGACGATCCAAACAAAGCGGACCCGGCGTCGGAGGAACAACTCCTGCGCATCCCGCAGCCGTACTGGAATCACAACGGCGGCACGATCTGCTTCGGCCCGGACGGATACCTTTACATCGGACTCGGCGACGGCGGCAGCGCGAATGATCCGCACAAGAATGGACAGAACCCGAAGACGATGCTCGGAAAAATTCTGCGGATCGACGTCGATCACAAGGACGAAGGGAAGAAATACGCCGTCCCGAAGGACAATCCGTGGGTCGGCCAGAAGGACGCCGCGCCGGAAGCGTTCGCGATGGGCATTCGCAACACCTGGCGCATGAGCTTCGATCGCAAGACCGGTACGCTCTGGCAGGCCGACGTCGGACAAGACTTGTGGGAAGAGATCAACCTCATCACGAGGGGAGGCAACTACGGCTGGAACCTGCGTGAAGGGCTGCACAAATTCAAAGACGGCTCCGACGCGAAGCCGGAGCTGATCGAACCGATCTGGGAATACCATCACACGATCGGCAAGTCGATCACCGGTGGAGTCGTCTATCGCGGCAAGAAAGTGCCGGAGTTGGAAGGCTGCTACCTCTACGGCGACTTCGTCAGCGGCAAGCTGTGGGGCTTGAAGTACGACGAAAAGGCCAAGAAGGTCGCCGCCAACTATCTCCTGCAAGGAGACAACCTGCCGGTGATGACCTACGGCGAAGACGAAGCGGGTGAAGTCTATTTCACGACCCCGTTCGGCCAGATCTTTACGTTCGAGAAAGCGAAGTAACTCGATCCTCCGAAGGCTATCAGTACCGCGACCGTCAGGGAGCGGCCTGTCGCGAGGATTGAGAGGCCGCTCCCTGACGGTCGCGGTACGGTGCCTGGTTTCCTAGACTCTGGCCCTTTGGAATCTTCCTTCAACAGAAAAGGTGCGGTCATGCGACAGTGGTTGGTGATGCTCAGTTTGGTGGCGGTTGCGGCCGTGGGTTTTGCAGTCGCACAGGACGACGACAAGCCGAAGGCGAAAGCTCAGCCGAAAGCCAAGAAAGCGAGCGACGACGTGGGACTGGAATTGGAGGCCGATCCGAATGCGCTGGGTAAGAAGCCGGCCAACAAGAAGGAACTGCTCGACAAGATCAGCTACGCGATGGGGATGCAGATCGGCAAGATGCGGCAGAACGGGTTCGATCTCGACCCGAAGCGCGTGATCAAGGGGATGGAAGACGCGCTGCAAGGCAAAGAGCCTGAATTCTCTGACCAAGAAATCAACAAGGCGTTCGAGGCCTATGAGCCGTTGCGACGCAGTTCGATGGCGAAGTCGGGTGAAGATTTCCTCGCCGCCAACAAAGACAAAGAGGGCATCAAGACGTTGACGAGCGGCGTGCAGTACAAAGTGCTCGCGTCCGGCAAGGGAGCGACTCCGAAAGCGACCGACACGGTCAAGGTGCATTACAAGGGTCGCTTGACCGACGGTAAGTTCTTTGACGGTTCCTACACCGGCGACATGCCGACCAAACGCGACAAGCCGGCGGAATTCCCGCTGAATGGCGTGATTAAAGGCTTCAAGGAAGCTTTGACGCACATGAAAGTCGGTGACCGCTGGACGGTCTATTTGCCGTCGGACTTGGCTTACGGAGAGCGCGGTTCGCCTCCGACGATCGGTCCACACGCCGTTTTGATCTTCGACCTGGAATTGGTGGAAATCCTCGAATAGGTCGAACGTCTGCCGCAACACCTTGGCGAGCGGAGAGTGATCGTCCTCCGCTCGCCAATTTTTTGGCTGACTCTCAGTAATCAGGTTGGAGACCTTCAATGGCCGACGATCCCTCTCTCTTGATCGACCGCGCGCTGCGGCAAGAGCTGGAAGGCTGGCGGCGCGCAGGCTTGAGTCATCTCCCTATGCCACCACGCAAACGCTCTGAAACTACCGCCAAGTCGGCATCGACGAAGCCAGCAACACCGCGAACGGCATCCAGTGGGAGCGCCGCTTCAAGAGCACCAACACCACCAGCCGCTCGGACGACTGCGCGGCCAGCAGTTGCTCCCGCGGCCACGACTCACTCCCTTCCCGTTGTTTCCGAACCTTTGCCACCGAGTCCTCATCCAGCCGGCTCGCGCGAAGATCGCGAATGGCGGCTGAATCAACTTAAGCAGCGAGTCGCGGCCTGCACGCGCTGCCAGGAACTGGCGAGCACTCGCACGCAAACGGTGTTCGGCGTCGGCAATCCGGAGGCTCGTATCCTGTTCGTCGGGGAGGCTCCCGGAGCGGACGAAGACGCTCAAGGTGAACCGTTCGTCGGTGCAGCAGGGCAGTTGCTCGACAAGATCATTGTTGCCAGTGGACTGAAGCGCGAAGAAATCTACATCTGCAACATCCTGCGTTGCAGGCCACCGGGCAACCGCAAGCCGCAACCCGAAGAGGCCGCGAACTGTCGCGAGTATCTCGACGGGCAGATCGCGATCATCGATCCGGAGTTCATCGTCTGTTGGGGCGCGACCGCCGCTCAAAACCTGTTGGGGACCGAGGAGAACATCGGCCGACTGCGAGGCCGCTTCTTCCAGCACGGCCGAGCGACCGTGCTCTGCACCTATCACCCGTCGTACCTGCTGCGGAATCCCTCCGCGAAGAAGGACGTTTGGGCCGACATGAAGCTGCTCCTCAACAAAGCCGGATTGCCCGTGCCCGCGTGAACGTCGCGGCCTCGCAAAGTAGCCCTGTCGCTCCGCGACAGGAAAGCCGAGCACGAATCAAGGCTCGCGAATTCTCCGAGTTCTAAACGTGGGACACGACCGGCTGTCCTGTCGCGGAGCGACAGGGCTACGTTCACCGTCACCGCAAGAACCGACCGCCGTTGACGTCGATCAGCGCGCCGGTGACGAAGCGAGCTTCATCGCTGACGAGAAACCGCACGACGGCCGCGACTTCCTCGGCGGTTCCGTTGCGGCCGAGCGGTGTTTCGCGACGGTATTGTTCCATCCGTTCGGGAGTCGTGAAGACTTCGTGATGACGGGTCTCGATGACGCCCGGCATGATCGCGTTGACGCGCACGTCGGGAGCCAGTTCGCGAGCCAACGTTCGCGTCAGCACTTGCAGTCCACCTTTCGCAGCGGCATACGGCCCGGCCCCGTTGGCTCCGCCGGTCTGCACCGACAGCGACAAGTTGTTGACGATCGCTCCGTGACCGCTCCGTCTCAGATGCGGAATCGCTCGCTGAGTCACGACGAACGCGCTGGTCAGATTCGTATCGAGGATTCGTCGCCAGAGTTCGACGGGGCAGTCCTCGATTTTTCGCCGCTCGATTGGGCTGCCAGCGTTGTTGACCAGAATGTCGAGTCGGCCGGCAGCTTCCACGAACCGATCGACCAAGCGAGCGGCTTCGTCATCGCAGCTCAAGTCGGCGGGCAAAACGATGCCATCACCGCCGTGTTGCTTGATGGCGGCGAGCGTTTCATTTGCTCCATCCAAGCTGCGATGGCAATGCACTCCGACAAACGCTCCAGCCGCCGCCAACGATTCGGCAATCGCACGGCCAATGCCGACACCGGCCCCCGTCACGAGCGCCGCTCGACCTGCTAATGTTGTTGCGATTGCCATGTCCGCCTGTCTTCTGCCTTCCGCGACTGCCTTCTGATTCCTCACTTTGCCAGCGAGACGCAGACGAGTTCCTTGTCGTTGCGAGCGAAGCAGCATTTGTTCGCGAACGCGGGGTGCGACCAGATCACGGCACGGCCGAAGCATTCCTGCGTCGGTTCGAGCACATGAAAGCGGCTGAGTTCTTCGTAACCGATTGGACTCAGCTTCGCCAGAATCAGATCGCCGGTCTCGCTGAACAGGAAGAAGCGGTCTTGATGTTTCACCAAGAACGCGGTGCCGTGGCTCGCACGTTGGCCGGTGTTGCCGGTGGTCGGCACATACGTCTCCCAGACACGCTCGCCCGTTTCGAGTTTGACGCCGCGCAGCGGGCCTTGCTGGCAATCCACTCCGTAGATCATGCCGTTCTCAAGGATCGGCGTGCTGTTCGCGCAGGGGACGCCGTTGCGAGCGGTCTCCTTCCAGAGCAACTCGGCACCCGGTTTGTCTTTCGTCAGCTTGAGGCACGCACCGACGTTGCCGATGCCGCTGGCGAACAGCAAGTCGCCGCTCTGACGCGGGGCGGTGATCGACATGTCGTACTGCGGAGCCAGATCGAACGACCACAGCTTCTTGCCGGTTTCCGGGTTCAAGCTGTTGAGCTTGTCCGCATCCCAGATCAGCAATTGCCGAGCACCGCCGGCCTCGATGATCGTCGGCGGACAGTAACCGGCGAGCCGAGCGTCGATCGAACGCCACAACTCATTGCCGTTGTCCTTGTCGAAGGCGACCGCCGTGCTTCCTTCGCCGCCGACCACACAGATCAGTCGGTTGCCATCGACCAGCGGGTGAGCACAGAAGCCCCAGATTTGAGTGGAGGTCTTGTATTCCTTCTTCAGTTCCTTCGACCAAATGACTTTGCCCGTGTCGGCGTTCAGGCAGAGCAGATTCCCTTCGGCTCCGAGCACATACACCTTGCCATCCGCGACCGTGGGAGTCGCTCGCGGCCCGGCGGGATAGCTGATCGAGTACGGACAGTCGTACTCGTGCTTCCAGAGTTCCTTGCCGGTCGCGGCGTCGAAGCAGAGCACTCGCTCTTGGCCTTTCAGTTCCGCTCGCTGTCCCGGATTGTTGAATGCCTCGCCGGAGGCTTTGACGAAATCGGTGACGAACACTTTTCCGCCCGCGACCGCCGGCCCGGAGTAACCTCCCGCGATCGGCACGCGCCATTTCACCGGCAACTTGTTTTCCGGAAAAACCTCGACGATGCCGGTCTCACGCCACACGCTGTCTCGTTTGGGGCCGAGCCACTGCGGCCAATCGTCGGCTTGCACGGTGCCCAAGAGGCTCGCGCCAACAACGAGGGATGCCAACCACTTCCAGCGATCATTCATGGTCCAATCCTTTTTCCTGTAGGTCAGGCTTTCCAGCCTGACGTTGACGAGCAATCGATGGCTTTTGGGTGATCCGGTCAGCCTGGAAAGGCTGACCTACAATGACCGACGCGACGATCAATCCGATTGTACTGCCGGCTCGAACCGTGAAAACCAAGGCCGAGCGGGGAGATTTCCAGCACAGAATTGTCCCGCCGCTGGACGATGCGTTAGCATCTGACCGCTTTGATGGGTCAGGCGAGACGACTCGCGGACCTGCCTTCCTACCTCCCACCCCACTTTCCCGCCCATGAATCCGCCTTTGCGAAGCACCCGCCGAGTGCTCGTCGGCTGCGGCCTGCGGTCGTGGTTGATCGGTGCTTTCATTTTTGGGACATCGGTGTCGAGCGGCTTCGCGGCCGATGCAGCGAAGTCTCGGCCGTTCCATTTTGAAACGGACGTCGTCTCGATCCTGTCGCGGTTCGGATGCAACTCGTCGGGATGTCACGGCAAGGCCGAAGGCCAGAATGGATTCAAGTTGTCGATCTTCGGCTTCGATCCGGTCGCCGATCACGTTTCACTGAGTGTCGAGAGTCGCGGACGACGCACGCTCCCGACCGCTCCTGAAAAGAGTTTGCTGTTGCAGAAGGCGAGCGGCGATTCGCCTCACGGCGGCGGAGTCCGCATTCGCAAGGACTCCGATGAGTACCGTGTGCTGCGCGACTGGATCGCGAACGGAATGCCCTACGGCGAACCGACCGCGCCGCGAGTCACGTCGATCACCGTCTCACCGCGCGAACAACTCATGGGCTTGAAGGCGACTCAGCCGCTGAAGGTAGTCGCCAAGTTCGACAACGGATTCGAGGAAGACGTCACTCGACACGCCAAGTTTCAATCGAACAACGACGGCCTCGCGTCGGTCGATGAACATGGCCTCGTCACGACTCACGAAACGCCGGGCGACGTCGCCGTCATGACCAGCTACCTCGGCGCGGTGGACGTCTTCCGAGTGCTGATCCCGCGCCCGACGGATGCTCGGCGCGGGGGGGCGGGCCCCGGCGGCGGCGCGCCCGGGGGGGGGGGGGGGGCGAGAGGGGGGGGGTAGTC
>CAZILR010000149.1:0-1635 GCA_964539995.1 uncultured Planctomyces sp. | reverse complement strand
GCTCGGCGCGGGTCTCCTGACCCCGCCGTCGGCTCGACCGTAGGTCTCCCGAATTCAAAAGTGGATGTATCATCGGGAGACCTTCGGTCAGATGAGCGGCGGGGTCAGGAGACCCGCGCCGAGCGCAACTTCATCGACCCGCTCGTCGAATCCAAACTCGCCAAGCTCAACATCCAACCGAGCGACCATTGCTCCGACGAAGATTTCCTCCGTCGAGCTTACCTCGACGTGATCGGCACGCTCCCCAAGCCGGACGAGGTCCGCAAGTTTCTCGACGACAAGCAACCAGACCGCCGAACTCGCTTGATCGACGAACTCCTCAAACGACCGGAGTACGCTGACTATTGGGCACTCAAGTGGTCCGACTTGCTGCGTGTCGAGCGGCCGACGCTCGGACATGCCGGTGCGAACGGCTACTACCGCTGGATTCGCGACAGCTTCGCGACCAACAAGCGCTTCGACCGGTTCGCTCGCGAGTTGCTCACCGCCGAAGGGCTCTTGCGAGATCAACCGGCCGGCTACGTTTTCAAAGCCGTCAAGCAACCGGGGGAGCAGTCGGCGACGATCTCGCAAGTGTTGCTCGGTGTGCGGATCGACTGCGCGAAGTGTCACCATCACCCGTTCGATCGCTGGAGCCAAACCGACTACTTCGGCATGGAGGCGTTCTTCACACAGATTACGTTCAAGCCGACTCCGCAGGGAGAGATGCTGCTGACCCGCGACTCCGGCCCCACGAAGCACTCGCGAACCGGCGAGACCGTATTCGCTCACGCACTCGGCGAGGCGTCACCGGAGAAATCTCCCGAAGGGGATCGCCGCAAGTTGCTCGCCGACTGGATGACGTCACCGAAGAATCCGTTCTTTGCCCGCAACGTCGTGAACCGAGCGTGGGCTCACTTCCTTGGCCGAGGACTCGTCGAACCGGTCGATGACGTGCGGCTCACGAATCCGCCCACGAACCCGGAACTGCTCGACGCGCTGGCGGCGAAGTTCATCGAATCCGGATTCGACGTGCATCAACTCGTTCGCACGATCACGTCCTCGCGAGCGTACCAGCGATCTGCGAAGCCCAACGCCACCAACGAACGAGACGAGCAGAACTATTCGCGCGCATTGCTCAAACGGCTCGACGCGGAAGTCCTTTTCGATGCCGTCTGCCAGGCGACCGGCACGTCGGAGAAATTTGCCGGCGTCCCGGAAGGGTCGCGAGCAATCCAACTCTGGGACAGCCAGGTCAAACACGACTTCCTGAAACTCTTCGGTCGTCCCGTCCGAGCCACCGCCTGTGAGTGCGAACGAGCGACTGAACCAAGCGTCGCCCAGGTGCTGCACGTCCTCAATTCGCCCGAATTGCAATCGAAACTCTCCGACGAATCCGGCACCGTCGCCCGTCTCGTCCGCCGTTACCCGTCCGACAATTCCGCCTTGATCGACGAACTGTACCTGACCGTCATCAGCCGCCTGCCGAGCGCCGATGAGAAGTCGGCCGCGACGAAATACCTGCAAGATCGCACATCCACTCGCCGCCAAGCGGCCGAGGATTTGGTTTGGAGCTTGCTCAACTCTTTGGAGTTTGTGTTCAATCACTGATGGGAGTCCACCATGTCCTCATCCGCTCGATTCTGTGATGGCATT
>CAZILR010000148.1:4839-9769 GCA_964539995.1 uncultured Planctomyces sp. | reverse complement strand
TCCCGAATTGATAGCCGACATCGCTGATCGTCGGCGCATGATTCACATTGAGCGTCGTGACAAGCACCGTTTGATTGGGGATCGGATCAAAAGCGTTGTCGGAGTCGGCATCCAAGATCGACAGCACGATGGACGTGGTTTGGTCGCCGTCGGCCAACGTGTCATCGACGCCGGTGATCGTCACGCTCTGCGGAACATTCCAGTTCGCGGGAGTGAACGTCAGCGTCGATGGTGAAACGGTCGCCTCGCTGAGATCGCTGCTGCCGACCGAAATCACGACGTTCGACAGCGGAGCCTTGTTGAGCACGACCGCCATCGTGTCGGTCGTGCCGGATTCTGTCACGACCGTCGAACCATCGGTTGCAAGGACCGAGAAGCCGGGAGCATCGTTGTCGAGCGTCACGACCGAGACCGTTCGATCCGCCAACGCATCCCACGCATCGTCCGAGGTCGCGTCGTCGATGGACACTGTCAGCGTGCTGGTCTGGTTGCCATCAACCAGCAGGTCATCGACACCGGAGACCGTTACGGTCTGCGGAGTGCTCCAGTTCGACGGCGTGAAGGTCAGCGTGGTCGGAGCGGCCGTCGCCTCGCCGGTGTCGCTGCTGACAATCCGCAGCACGACATCGGTCAGCGGGCCGCGCGTCAGCACGACGGAAACCGAGTCGATCGTTCCCGATTCGGAAACGCTCGTCGAGCCACCCGACGGCGTGACGGTGAAGCCCGGCACATCGCTGTCGGTCGTCGTGACCGAAATCGTTTGATCCGACACGGCGCCGAAGAAATCATTCGAGGCGGCATCATCGACCGAGATCGTGACCAGTGTCGTCTGCGAGCCATCGACCGTCAGGTCCGCGACGCCGCTCAGTTGCACTCTCTGCGGGACATTCCAATCCGCCTGGCCGAACGTGAGCGTCGCGGGCGAAGTGGTTACTTCGCCGGTGTCGCCGCTGGTCAGCCGCAGTACGACGTTCGTCAACGGAAATCCGGTCAGCACCACCGTGATCGAGTCGCCGAGGACTCCCTCGGTCACGCTGTTGCCGACGCCAATTTGAGTGATCGTGAATCCGGCAAGATCGTTGCTCAGCCGCTTGACCAGAATGTGCTCGTCCTGCGTGCTCGCCCACAGCGGATCAGACAGCCCGGCGTTCAAAGTCATGCGCATCACGGCCAGCTTGTCGCCGTTGACCCACGGGTCATCCACTCCGGTGACCACGACCGTTTGTGGCACGTTCCAGTTCGACGGCGTGAACGTCAGTTGCGTCCGATTGAGCGCGACGACCGGGATGTAGTTGTTCACGACATCGACCACGACGGGCGTGAGCGGCTGACAGTCCAGCTTGACCGTGAACGTGTCCGACAAGCCGTCTTCGGAAACCACCGTGTCGCTGCCGGTGTGGTTGACGATGATCGACGGTTGCTCGTCGTCCGTGATGGTGACCGGCACCACGAATTGCGCGGAATCGAACAGGTCGGCCGACTGCTCAGGCACGACCGTGAGTGAAACAGATCGCGGCCGAGTCCCGTCGGCGATGTTGTTGTCCACACTGTAGACCGTCACGGTCTGCGCCGTGGACCAGTTCGACGGCGTGAAGGTCAGCGTCGAGACGCTCATGGTCAGTTCAATCAGGCTGCTGCTCGCCAGCGCGACCACGACGTTGGACAACGGCTGAGCCGTCAGCGCGACCGTGAATGTGTCGCGCGTTTCCGGCAAAGCGTAGGGATGCTCCAGCACCGTGGTCACGCCGCCGGACTGCGTGACCACAAAGCCGGCCGATTCGCTGTCGAGCGTCGCGACCGCGACCGTTTGCGGCGGCACTCGAACAAACGCGCTGTCCGAGGCCGCAGGAATCGACAGCGTGAGAGTCGTCGTCTGCGTGCCATCCACGGGGGCGTCATCGACTCCCGTCACCGTAACCGTTTGCGGAGTGTTCCAGTTCGCCGACGTGAACGTCAGCGACGTGCGATCGACGGAGACCTCGCCCGGATCGCTGTTGAACAGATCGATTACCACGTCGGTCAACGGCTGCGCGGTGAGCACCACGCGGAACGTATCGGTCGTGCCTGACTCGCTGACGACGGTGGAACCGCCGGTGAGCGTGATCGTGAACCCGGCGGTGTCGTTGTCGAGCGCCGTGAAGTCGAGCATCCGATCGGCCAGCGCGTCGTAGCTGTTGTCCGAATTCGGATCGTCCACGGCCACCGAGATCGTCGCCGTTTGCGAGCCATCGACCAGCGCGTCATCGACCGCCAGCAAAGTGACTCGTTGCGGGACGTGCCAGTTCGCCGACGTGAACCGCACCGTCGCCGGACTGACGGCCGCGACCGACAACGAACTGCTCGCGATGGTCAGCACGACGTCGGCCGTCGGAGCTTTCGTCAACACGACGTCGAACACCGCGAGTTGTCCTTCGACCGCGCTCAGTTCGCCGCCGGCTGGCGTGATCGTCACACCTGCCACGCCCGACGGATTTGGAATGTCGCCACCCACTGGATTGATGACTTCGCCGCCACGATGCGTGATGTACGCCTTCAACAGCGCGGGCGAAATCGGAGTGGAAAGTCGTCGGGCGTTGCCATCGAAGAACAGCCCCACGAAGAACTCGCTGAGTTGTCCCATCGCGGCGATCGGGTTCGTCGGATCGAACGGCAGGTCATCGGGACTGGTCCACGGCACGGCCTTGTCTGCTCCGGCCTCGACCGCCATCAACGTGTTCGACGTCCCATCCGTGATCTGGTTGATCTTCAGCGACGAGTAGCGGCCGTTCAACAGGACCGATAGGAACGGTGCTCCCGGCCCGGTGAATTGTTGCACGCGCGTCGTTGTGCTGTCGGTCGGATCGCCCGGATGCCGGAAAATGTCCGGCATCTGGTCGAGCAGCGGCAAGTTGTGCGGGCTGTCCCAAGGTTCGTCGAGGTGAAACTGCTCGAACAGCGATTGCTGATCCATGAAGGGCAAGATCCAAACTCGCCAACTGAGCTTCGGCTTGCCCTGAGCATCGAAATAGGCCGGGTATAAGTCCTCAATGGGGAACTTACGGTAGATGTCGTGGAAGTTGTGCATCGCCAGGCCGACCTGCTTGAACCGATTCAGCACATCGGCGTCGGTCCGTGGAGCGACTCCGCTTCGCAGCTCTTCCCGCGATCTCAAAGTGGAGCCGTCCGCCAAATCATGTCCATAGGGCGTGACCAATGCTTGAAACGTCGCGGCCGAAACGTCGGCTCCCAGACTCAGCCGCGACCCATCCGCGAGTAGCGTCCGAATCCGACCGTCCGCCAAGCTACCGAGTCCCGCCAGCGGTTGATTGATGTCGAATGCAATGTCGTCCGGCTTTGTCCAAACGACGGAACGATCCGCACCCGCCTCGGCAATGAGGATCGTGTTGGACATCCCATCCGCGAAGAGATTGATTCGTGGGCCGTAGTAATTGCCCGACGTCTTGAACCGCAGGAACGGAGCATCCGCGCCGGTGAACGTGACCAGCCGAGTCGTGACGCTGTCGGCCGCGTCCCCCGCACTGCGGAAGATGTCGGGCATCTGGCTGAGCAACGGCAAGTTGTTCGCGCTGTCCCACGATTCGTCGAGACGGAATTGCTCGTAGAGATTCGCGTGCCCCAAATACGGCATCAGATGCACTCGCCAGCTCAGCTTGGGCTTTCCCTGCGCGTCGAACCACGCGGGATTGTTCGCCACCGGGAAATAGGTATTCGTGTCGTAGTAGTTGTGCATCGCCAGGCCGAGCGTTCCGAGCCGACTCTCCGCCAGCGACGCATCGAAGGACTGCACAGCGGAAAGCCCACCCTCACGCAGTTTCTCCTGACGGCGCAGTTGATCCGCATCGACCACTTCGTTCCCGCTCATTGTCGCCAGTGCGAGGAACGTCACCGGAGCGATGTCCGTGTGCAAGGAAATGACCGAGCCGTTGACCATGACGCCGTCGATCCGTCCCGACGGCAGATTTCCCAACGAGGCCACCGGCGCAGCGGGATCAAAACTCAAATCGACCGGCTGAGTCCACGGGACACGCTTGTCGTCTCCGGCCAGCAGCACCAACAGCGTGTTTTCAGTTCCGTCTTGGTAGTAGTAATCATTGATTCGGGGACCGACCAGATAGCCGTTCGAGCGACGCCAGAAGTACGCATTGCCCGGCCCGTTGATCGTCTGGAATCGGGTCGTGTTCGTCGTCGCGCTGTCGCCAGCGACGCGGAAAACGTCCGGCATACGATCGAGCAGCGTCAGGTTGTGTGCGCTGTTCCACGGTTCGTTGAGATGAAACTGGCTGTAGAGTTCCGCGTAGCCCAGATACGGCAGCAGATGGACTCGCCAACTGAGATACGGATTCTTCGACGCATCGAAGTGTGTCGGTTGCAAACCGGTGAAGGTGAAGTTGCTGTACGAGTCGTGAAAGTTGTAGAAGCCTTGGACGAGATCGCGCAGCCGTTGTTGCAGCAACGCCTGATCAGAGTTTTGGACGTCGATCGCCGCAACAGTCGCGTCGGACTTCAGACCGTCGAAGACTTCGTAGCGGAAAACATCCGTGCCGACGAAGCCGGCGTTCGGCGTGTACTCGAACGTGCCGTCGTGCTTCAAAGTCAGGGTGCCGTGTTCGGGGCCGGACAGAAGCCGCACGGTCAACGCCCCTGTGTTCAGCGGCTGACCGCCACTGATACCGTAGCTGCGGTACTCGTTGGTCAGCAGGCCGTTCCAGCGGACGCCGTCCACCACCAGCGTTTGCCCGACCGAGGTTTGATACGCCTTCGCGTAGTACCCGAACTCATCCGCGGCCACTGGCGGCGCGTTTCCTGCGATCTGTTGTCCTTGAGTCGCCAGGATCGACGATGCGGCGGAATCCTGCGCGACATTCGTGCCGGAGAGGTTGATCGTGATCCGCGACTGAAAGACCTCCCCCGTCGTGAGACGCTGCGCGGT
>CAZILR010000148.1:0-4829 GCA_964539995.1 uncultured Planctomyces sp. | reverse complement strand
GAAAGGTATCGAACCACGTCACGGCCAGACGGTCCACCTCCCGCGACGATCATGGCCGAGCCGTATTTCGGAACGGTCACGCTGAGGATTCGCATCGGCACGCTCGCCGCAAGCGGGTCGTTCGCCAGAGCATCGACCATCACGGCGACTTGATGATTCGCGTCAGCGGTCACGCTGTCGGGCAAGACGTCACTGCGGCGGACGGAGACGTTTCGCAACGAGACCACGTCATCTCCGCTGAGCGTCACCGCGTTCAACAACGCAGCCGGTCGAATGAACGCGGTCCCCGGCCGGAAGGCATTCGCCTGCGGCTGGCCGTTCAGCCACGAGCCACTGACCGTCGCCGAGAAGTCGGTCCACTGATTCGGAATCGTGCCGCGATCCAGCAGCGCGGCATTCAACCGCTCGCCGTCCGCCGCGTTGCGGATGGCCGATCCCGCCGCAAGCGCCGGCCCCGACCACGGCGTGCGCAGCGTGATTGTGTTGCCGCTGATCGCTCCGATATCCCACAAGCCGTTCACGCGATCGACCGCCACATTCCGCGTGTAGCTGTAATCCGGATACGTCTGCCCGGCGCTGTCCGAGTACCCGAACCACGCCATCCCCCGCGTGTCGGCCGGGCCGAGATTGCTCCAGCCAGACGCATTCGCCAGGTGAATCGTTGTGTCGCCGACGTTGAGCGCGGTCGCGAGCGTCGTATCCGTCGCGCTGGCGTAACGAGTCACATGAATCGGCAGAATCTCCTGCCCGTCGCTGTCGAAAGACGTGAAGCCGAGCGTGTGCTGATCGCTCACCGGCGAACCATCGCCGACCGCCGCTCCGCGTAGAGCTTGAGCCGACAACACAAACTCGCGCGTGGGATCAATCGGGATAAGCTGGTCCGCTTGCAGCAAGCTCAGAGATTGCGAAGCCATGACGAGCGACTGTCCGCCGAACGTCACCGCTGGCTGGTCGCCAAAGAAACTCGCTTGTCGCGGCGCGATGTGAATGTCGCGCCAAGCCAGCGGCTCGCCACCGGCAAACGTCGGCTGGATAAACGCCGTCCCCGGTCGGAACCGAGCGTCATCGCGGCGTCCGTTCTGCCAAACGCCACCTCCGATCATCCCGCCAAACTGCTGCCAACCGTAAGCCGGCTCGGTGGAGTGAATCGTGAACTGGTTGAAGACTTCGCCGCTCGTCGCGTTGCGCACCGCTGATCCGGCCGCCAATGTCGGCCCCACCCACGGAGCCGTCAGCGTGATCCGGTACGCCCCCGCGATCGAATCGAACGCGATACCGCCGTCCCCCCACAACCCACGATCAAAATCGAACGCGACGTTTCGCGTGTAGCTGAAGTCCGGATAAACGTGCCCGGTGCTGTCACTGTAACCATACCACGCCAAGGCCCGCGTCTGCGCCGACTCGAACGGCGAGACGCTCCAGCCGGTCGCGTCGGTCACGAGGATCGACATGTCGCCGGGGGACAACGTCGCGGCCAAATGCGTGTCCGTCGCGTTGCCGAACCTCGCCACATGCAGCGGATGAATCACCTTGCGGTCGATGTCGAGCGACGCGAAGCCCATCGGCCGATCGAACTGCTCGCGCGAATTGACCGACCACGCCGTGAGGTCGTATCGCTCGGCCGTGTTGACGCGGACCAATTCCTGCGTCCACGCAAACGCATCGAGCGGCTTCGCATCCTGCGACAACGACAGCTCATGCCGCTGATCACCTCCCGTGACGACCGACAAGTCGATGACTCGCTGAGCAAGTTCCTGAGCCGTCGTTCCCGCTGCCACCGGACGCACCACCACGTCTCGCCATGTCACGAAGTTGCCAGGTGCCCCGTGTTCGTTCGCCACCATCACCGGCTTGATGAACGCCGTGCCGGGACGAAACCGGTTGGACGACTCCGTTCCACCCGCGAAGACACCTCCGCCGAAAGCACTGGCCGAGAGCATCCAAGTCCAATCGCCGGAGACGGGCTGGTTGTTCCGCGCGACAAATTGAAATTCCGAGCCGCTCGTCCCGTTGCGAACGGCTGCTCCCGTCGCCAGTGCAGGGCCAGTCCACGGCGCGTTCAACGTGATCGTATTCGTCGCCAGATTCACCGAACCGGCATCCCACAACCCGCTCGCACCACCGGTCGCGACGTGTCGCGTGTAGCTGTAGTCGGCATACGTTTGCCCGGACGAATTCGTGTAACCGTACCAGGCGAGTGCTCGCGTCGCAGCGGATTCGCCGACCGAGTTGCTCCAGCCGATCGCGTTGGCTAAACGAATCTGCGTGTCTCCCGGATTCAACGCCACTGCGAGCGTCGTGTCGGTCGCACCCGCAAACTTCAAAACATGAATCGGCAGGATCGCCAAATGATCGCTGTCGTATTCTGCGATGCCGAACGACTGCCGATTCGCCGGATCGAACCGCTGTCCAAACTCGTCTCCCGACTTCGTCCAACCGGACAACGCAAACGTCTGCGAGACATCGACCGCGACAAAATCATCCCCCTGCATCGACTGCTGAATGCCCGCTGTCTGAAATTGCGTCTGTCCGGCGAACGTCGCTGCCGAGGATTCCACCAGCTCCGGTTGCGTGAGCGGCGACATCGTCACCTGAAACGGGCCGTAGTCGCCACCAAATGCCATCAGCGAGACCCAATCGGGCTGCACCGCCGCCAGCAAGTGCCGGTGCTCCAGAGCTTCGACGTGCCGACTGACCGTCGCACGCCAGCGCGACGTCTCGTCGCCGTGACGACACCGCTTGCGAGCCTGGCCACGAGCGAACGACCTGTGTCGAAGCCAATCCGTCAACACCATGAGCGGTCCTTGCCCTCAAGAATCGGGACAATGTGAACGAGATGAACGCAGAATCGCTGGAAACACAGAGACCGGTTGAGCAACATTGCACCGGTATTCCGGAGAATTCTCAAGCAATTGTTTGTGCCGCCAAGCATGAATTGTGTCGATCATTTCCCCCTCATGAGAACCTCACAGGGGCAGCCATCGAACAAATCGGCTCAAACCAACGGTGATTGGAATTGCCATGCAGACCGTCCTTTGTACTTGTCTCCTGGTACTGACGTTCCAGGGAGATTGCGGCGTTCAAACCTCACGTTCTCCAGACGAGACGAAACGACCGCCGGTCGAGACGTGTTTGGCGCTGACCCGATCCTGGGAAGCGGATCGCCTGGGATTGTCCGAGGAGCAGCGACAAACGCTCCACGATCTGATCGCGGAGTTTCAATCGCAAGTTCGCGCACGCACCGTTAAATACCCGATGGGCGGACAGGATGCGGAAGGAACGCGGAGACGCCGCCGATTCTGCGAAGAACTGCGACAAGCGAAAGAGAACGTCGCCGATCAGATCTTTGCGGCGCTCACGATGAAGCAGCGAGTAATGCTCGCAAACTTTGGAGCTGACTTTCCCTCGGATAGCCGAGTCTGTCGATTGTCGTACGACAACGACAATGATCGCCCCGTCCGATCGAGTGGCTGTCCCGAAGCGAAAATGCTGCCAGAAAGCCTGCCGTTATTCACGATTCTCCGAGAACAACATGTTCTGCAGGACGAGAACTTTCTGTCGCCGCGCGGGACCGAGGGTTTTGGGTTTCGTGTGACTGCTCAGGCTTCAGCGGCGGCGATCTCGCAGGGTGGCAAACCGCTCGGCTGGAAAGCTTGGCATTCTGAAGACCGGCTGTTGCTGCACTGGGCCATGAGCCCCAACGAAAAATATCTGGTGACGGCCGCATGCCAGCTTCCGTGCGGCGGAGATGAAGGCGAATTGCGTGTGTGGGAAGTCGCGACTGGACGCCTCTTGCTGATCGTCGATGTCGCATCGTGGATCGGCAAAGTCACGATCGACGACCACGGCCGAATCGTCTGGACGTCGCGGTTTCTCTGGGGTTAGTCCCTTTCTCACGCACCTGTAGCGACCGATCGGTCGCAGAAGTCGTGAGACTTCTGATCGGAACCGCGCCGACTATCGAGCCGTCGCCAGTTTGCCGCGATAGAACTCCAACGCCTCGCGGTACTCGGCCAGTTCGGCCTCGCTGAGCACCTCTTTGTTGCGGGCGATTTCTTCCTCGCAACGCTGGATCAAGTAGCGAACTTGGTCGCGACGAGGACGCATCGGCTTACCAGGAACTTCGACGAAAACAGGTGCGGAGTGAGCGAAACGAAGACGACCGTTCGGCAGCGGGTCTAAGATTCGAGCGGCAATCCAACTCGAAGCTTGTAGCTCAAATTCCGATTTCAAACGGGCGTGGGCAAGGCCAGGACCGTTTGTGGTTCCGCGTTCTACCGCAACCGCCACATCGACGATGCCATCAACAATGATTTCAAGAATGCCATCCGGATAGATGCTGTCTGCAATTGCCGTCACACGGCAGTGCCCCTTGCCGTCATCCGCGACAGTCGTGAAGAGCATCGGCCCGGTCGTCACAAAGCTGCGGCCTTCGTTGAGTCGTTTCTGCCACAACTCCGGCGTGAATTTTTCGATTCCGAGATCAACGTAGACTCGGCTAAAGCCGGCCGGAACAGGATGCACTCCGTTGGCCGTGCCGGCGGTCGGACGCATGCGCAGGCCGCAGTTGAGCATCGCGTAGTACTGCTCCCAGCCGAAGTGCAGCCAGCCGAGTTCGGTGAAGCCCTCTTTGTCGGTTTCGATACGCGGGTTGTCGCGCCAGTTGTTTTCCAGCGTCCAAGACTTGAACGCGAACTCGGTGCGCCAGATGTGATTATTCGACAACGGATACAGGTCCGCCTTCATCACCGGTGCGATGATCGGCGTCCAGGCCCACGAGTGCTTTTCAAGGTCGAGCAACGCCCCCTGCTTGTGGGCTTCTTCGGCCA
>CAZILR010000147.1:8032-9769 GCA_964539995.1 uncultured Planctomyces sp. | reverse complement strand
TCTCCGGCGACGACAGTTTGACGCTGCCGCTGCTGTCGCTGGGCGGACGCGGCGTTGTGTCGGTCGTCGGCAACATTGTGCCGAAGGACGTCAAGGCGATGCTTGCCGCGTGGGAGAAGGGGGACATCGCCGGTGCTCAGAAGTGGCACCACAAATTGTTTCCGCTGTGCCGCGACATGCTGGGGCTATCGACGAATCCGATTCCAGTCAAAGCGGCGATGCAAATGCTCGGCCGAGACACGGGCGAAGTGCGTTTGCCGCTCACGCCGCTCGACGCCAAGCAGTGTGAGAGTTTGGCCGGCACATTGAAGACGTATGGTTTGCTGTAATCGTGAGGCGGGCGGCTCGCCTGCTCCTGTTTGAAAATCACAGGCGAGACGCCTGTGCGACATGAGGAGATCAGATCGTGGGATTGTTCGGTCGTCGAGCAGACGAAGATGATGAAGACGAAGAAGAAGAGGTCGAACTGGTCCTTTTTCAGGGCGCGCTCAACGGCAAAGAGCCGAACATGAAAGAGAACCAGCGACTGGTTCAGGCAGGCTTGAATCCGGCCAAGGAACTGGTCACCGATGGTCTGTCACGCCGTGCGGAAACGATTCGCGTCGAGCCAAAAGGGGAACGCTCGCAAGTCGCATTTCTCGTCGATGGGATGCCGTATGCCGGCGGCAAGCTGACCAAACCGCAAGGACTGGCGATCACGCAGATGCTCAAGCTGCTTTCCGGCCTGGACATCAAGGTCCGCAATCAACCGCAGTCCGGCGGGATGAAGGCACAGTGGAATGATTTGCCGTATGAGTTGGTCGTCCAGACCAAACCGCAGCAAGATGGCAGCGAGTTGCTCACGATCAAAGCCCGTGCCCTCAAGGGAGCGATCGTCACGCCTGATGAATTGGGAATGTCGGCCGATCTCAAGAAAAAAATCCGTGACTGGACCAGCCAGCACAAAGGACTGAGCCTCTCAGTCGGTGCCCCTAACACCGGTGTTACGACGACGGCGTTCGGCATGTTGCGTGGCGTGGATTGCTACATGTTTCAGGTTCACGCACTGCGCGATTTGGGAACTCGCGAAGTCGTCAACGTCTCGCCGTACCAAGCCAATGCGGAAGACTCGTTGGAACAGACTTTGATGCGCGTGATTCGTGTCGAGTCGGACTGCGTCTTCGTCGATCCAGTCATCAATGCGGAGATTGCGAAGACGCTGTTCTCGATTCAAGACAAGATCACGCTGCTCTCCGAAATGCCAGCCAAGGACTGTGCCAGCGCGATCGTGCAACTGGTGCAATGGGTCGGCGATGCCAGCCTGGTGGCGAATGGCTTGATGGGACTCATCAACACCAAGCTCATCCGTAAAATTTGCCCCGAATGCAAGCAAGCGTATCGGCCGAATCCCAAGCTGCTCGCGAAAGTCGGCCTCCCTTCCGACACCAAGACGCTCTACCGGAAGCCCGTCGCGACCGAGAACGAGAAAGGCGAAGTCGAAGAACCGGACCCCTGCGAAAAGTGCAACGACACCGGCTACTTCGGCCGCATCGGCATCTTCGAGTACATCGAGATGTCCGACGGCGTCAAGGAGTGCATCATCGGTGGCGGCGATGCGAATGCGATCCGTACCGTGGCTCGCAAAGAAGGGATGACCACGTTCTCGAAGGACGCTCTGCGACACGTCGCCAAAGGAGTCACGGCCCTCGAAGAATTGCAGCGTGTCTTCAAGCCCGTTGCGTGACATTGACCGCCGTC
>CAZILR010000147.1:0-8022 GCA_964539995.1 uncultured Planctomyces sp. | reverse complement strand
TCCGTTGCTGTCCTTCGCGAAATCTGCATTTTGAAAGGAATTTGAAACGCAGATTTCGCGGATTATCGCCGAGCGACAAATGACTTCAGCCTGACTGAGAGGAGCACCCACATGCGATCCACGATTCTGCAATCGGTGACTTGCGTCGTTCTCTTGTTGGCGATGAATGCCGAGCCGCTGACCGCTCAAAGTTCGCCGCCGATTGGAGGCCACGCATCCTGTCTCTTCAACGGCAAGACCCTCGACGGTTGGACGGTCGAAAACGGCGCGAAGGTTGAAATCCAAGACGGCAATCTGCTGCTCAAGGACGGTGACGGCTGGCTGCGTTCGCATCACGTCTATGCCGACTTCCAATTGCACGTCGAATGGAAAGCCTTGAAGACCGAGACCTACGATGCCGGCATCTACCTGCGAGCACAACCGGGCGGAGCACCATTTCCCAAGAAAGCCTACCAGGCCAATTTGCTGCAAGGCAAAGAGGGGAACATCGGCAGCCTTCCCGGAGCTGAAAGCAAAGGTCTCGTAAAACCGGGCGAATGGAATGCCTTCGACATCACCGTCGTCGGTGATCGCGTCACGATGGTCATCAACGGTTGCCCGGCCTACTCCGTCGTCGGCATCAAAGAACCGGTCGGACACGTCGGCATTCAAGTCGAGGTGCCGAAGGGAGGGCAGTTCCTGCTGCGAAATCTGTGCATTACCGAACTCGGCTTTGCATCAATGTTCAACGGCCAGAACTTCGCAGGTTGGGAAGGGGCGGGGCAACCGGCGGAGACTTGCTGGAAGATCGAAAACGGTTTGCTCGTCTGCACCGGTCAGAAAGGCCCGTGGCTGCGGACCTGCCGCGAGTACGACATCTTCTCGATGCGTTTCGATTACCTCTTGGCGGTCGGCGGTAACAGTGGCGTCTACGTCCGAGTCCCGGCAGACGGAAACCATCATCGTGCAGATGACACAAAGCCACCCGCTGGATTTGAAGTCCAAGTGCTCGACGATGCCGCCAAGGAGCACGCGAAGCTCAAGGACTATCAGTACTCGGCGTCGATTTATGACATCGCCGGAGCCAACCCGCGCAACACGCGACCGCCCGGCGAATGGAACACGCTCGAAATCGTGTGCGACGGCGACCGAGTCATCACACGCCACAACGGCGTCACCGTCACAGACATCAACGGCGAATCGCACTCGCTCATTAAGCTCCGGCAACTCAACGGCTATCTCGGCCTGCAAAACCATAGTACCGAGGTAAAATTTCGCAACCTCCGGATCGGCCCACCGGTCAAATAGCGGATTCTCCGCCGGTCTCTGCAAGCTCTCGACATGAAAACCGTTCTCCGGATTCACGGTTTGGATTGTGCTGACGAAGCTGCAGAACTTCGCTCGGCCTTGCAATCGCGCACGGGGGTGAGCCAGTTGTCCTTCGACGTGCTGCGCGGGCTGATGTTCGTCGAGCACGAAGAGTCACGCATTTCGCGAGCGGACCTGATTGTGAGTGTCGCTCAGATCGGGATGCGTGCGGAAGTGTGGCAAGCGGATCGCACGAAGAGCGCCGATGACGAAGAGACTTGGCATCGTTCGCGAGTATGGCTCACGATGCTCAGCGGCGTTTTTCTAGCCACCGCGTTCGTGACTCACGGGACGTTGGCGGGATGGTTGGCCGCATTCGGAGCGGACTCATCGCAGACCCCCGGGATCGTCATTGCGTTGAATCTTGCGGCGGCTGCACTAGGCGTCAGTCTGGTGGTATCGAAGGCGTGGTCGTCGCTGCTTCGGGTTCGACTGGACATGAACGTGCTGATGCTGGCGGCGATTGCCGGAGCGATTGGGCTGGGTGAATTCTCCGAAGCGGCGACAGTGGCGTTTCTGTTTGCGCTGTCACTGGTCCTGGAAGCCTGGAGCGTCAACCGCGCACGGCGAGCCGTGGAAGCGTTGATGCAGTTGGCTCCCGATACGGCGTGCGTTCTGCGGGCCGACGGCATGGAAGAGATCATGCCCGCTAGCGAAGTGCCCGTCGGCAGCACGTTGGTGGTCCGGCCTGGCGATAAGTTTCCGCTCGATGGCCGAGTGACTCGCGGCGAAACCTCCGTCAATCAAGCTCCGATCACTGGTGAATCCCTGCCGGTCGTGAAGCGGCCGGGCGATGACGTCTTCGCGGGGACGATCAACCAGGATGGTGCCATCGAAGTGCTCACGACGAAAGTCGCCGACGATTCCACGTTCGCTCGCATCGTGCGGCTAGTCGCCGATGCGCAGCGAAAACGCTCGCCCGCCGAGCAGTGGGTCGAAGCGTTTGCTCGGTATTACACGCCGACGGTGATGGGCTTGGCTGTGGCGATCATGTTGCTGCCGCCATTGCTGGCTGGAGAAAGCTGGGGGGATTGGTTCTATCAAGGCTTGGTGTTGTTGGTGATCTCCTGTCCGTGCGCGTTGGTGATCTCGACGCCGGTCAGCATGGTCGCGGCGTTGGCCTCGGCAGCTCGCCAAGGAGTGCTGGTGAAGGGGGCCGGCTATTTGGAAATCGCAGCGGGCCTGCGAGCCATTGCGTTTGACAAGACCGGGACTCTGACCGAAGGCCGTCCCGAGGTGATCGAGGTCGTCGCGCTCAGCGGCCACGATGCGTGTGAGTTGCTCGACATCGCCGCCGCAATCGAGTCGCGCTCGCAGCATCCGCTCGCCACCGCGATCGTGCGTTATGCCGAGTCTCGCGGCGTGCGACCGCCACCAGCCGAAGACTTTCAAGCAATCCCCGGCCAAGGGGCAACCGCATGGCTATCGGGACGACGTTTCTGGATCGGCTCGCATCGCGCCTTTGAGGTGCGTCGCCAAGAGACTCCAGAACTTCACGAGCGTCTGGAACAACTTACTGCAAGCGGACACAGCGTCGTCATCATCGCGAATGACCAACACGCCTGCGGCTTGATTGCCCTTAGTGACTCCGTCCGAGTCAACGCGAAAGAGTCTTTGGCCGCTCTTCATCGCGCCGGCATTCGCCAACTCGTCCTGTTGACCGGCGACAACCGCTCTTCGGCCGTCACGATCGGCGAAGCGGTTGGCGTGGATGACATCCGAGCCGAACTGCTGCCGGAAGCGAAAGTTGCCGCGATCGAAGAACTACTCGCTGAGCATGGCGAGGTCGGTATGGTCGGTGATGGTGTGAACGACGCTCCGGCGATGAGCCGCGCCAGTCTTGGCATCGCGATGGGTGCCGTCGGAACCGGCACAGCCCTCGAAACCGCTGATGTCGTCCTGATGAGCGACGACCTCTCGCGCGTCGCGTGGCTGATCGCTCACTCGCACCGCACACTGCGAGTCATCCGGCAAAACATCGTCGCGTCTCTGAGCGTCAAAGCGGCATTCGTGGTGCTCACGATTCTCGGCCACGCCACTCTCTGGACGGCCATCGCGGCTGACACAGGTGTCTCTCTTGCAGTGGTCTTCAATGCTTTACGATTGCTGCGACCGGATACGAAGCCCACGGAATAACGGCGCTCGTAGGCCATCTCAGACGGAACGCGATCGCGCCCGGTTCAGCGAGTCCTCGGCTCCAACGGTCGTCGCTCCACGGAGCAAACACAATGCCCCCACGATACACAGACTTGATCGCTGAATCATCATCGACTTCTTCCCTGAGGATCGGTTGCGAAACAATCATCACTCAAATTCACGCTTGATTTTGAAAGAGAGATCGTCATGGCATCGTCTCAGACAGCGAGTGCGGTTGTAGAAATCATTGCGCCGCATCCACATCGAAAGGTTTCGTGAGTATGACTCGCACAATTCGGTACACATCAAAGTTGCGTTTGCTCGGATGGCCACTGTTTGCATTGGCTTGGGGGGCGGATTTTTCACGCAATGAAGCGCGGGACCATGCTTGCGGGTTCATTGCGATGGGTGATGTCGCAACGGGGGCGATCGCCATCGGTGGATTAGCTCAGGGCTTGATCGCTGTGGGAGGTGTCGCCATCGGAGTCGTGACCGTTGCTGGTGTTGGCTTAGGAGCACTTGTGATCGCGGGAGTGGCGTTTGCACAGACGGCCTTCGGTGGAGTTGCCTTTGGGCAATACGCTAAAGGTGGCGCGGCCATCGGCCTGTTTCTGGGATCGTGAAGCTTTTTGGCGGACTGGTGGGTCAGTCGTTCGCACTGATCTCGGATGCGGTGAATCCTCTGGGTGATGGGTGACATCACTTGCCGACTTGCTGGAATCCCATGTCCCTGAATTGCGAGGATTCGATCGGCGACGTCAGCTTGACCGTGACGATCTCTTCCCAAGGGACGATGGCCGTGCGTGCTCCCATTGTGTCTGGCCGATCACGTTCGAAGAGCACCGCATGGTCGGAAACTTGAAAATTGCTGAATGCAATCCCCTCATTCAGCGAGGTCACGGCGATTCCAAGCTTCGGAATGGAATCCGGCCACTGTTGAAACAGAACCTGCCAGCAGATGCTCTTTTCCGTCATCTCACGCTCCATCGTTGGGATTTGAAGGCGTGGCGGCAACAAAAAACCCGAGCAACCAATGGCTGCTCGGGTTTTCAAAACTGACTGACCCCGAGGGGATTCGAACCCCTGTTATCGGATCGAAAATCCGGTGTCCTAGGCCTGACTAGACGACGGGGCCTGAATGGGCGGCACACTTTAGGGCTTCAACGATGACTGTCAAGCCGCCCAGTTCGAGACACATTACGGCACCGAAGATTCGCCATCAGCCTCGTCGGATTCGGCGGCTCCAACCGCTTGCGCGCGTTGGATCGCTGCCATCACTTCGCTGCGATGAATCGGCACATCGCGCGGTGCTTGAATACCCAAGCGGACCTTGTCGCCTCGGACCTCAACCACGGTCACAACGATCTGGTCGTTGATAACCACACTTTCATTGCGTTTGCGGGACAGGACTAACATGGCGGGTGACTCTCCAAGTCTCAGGCTTCCAAACTTGCATTTGCGGTGTCCCTTCGGACCAGTCGCCAAGGAAGTACGAAAAACAGTTCGTCTGGCATTAAAAATGATTGGAGGGATTTTAGGGGAGCAGTTCGCACGGTCAAGCCGCTTGGCCCCCTTGTTCACTTGACATTCAACGGGTAACCAATTCTTCAGTGGAGCGTTTACCCCATTTTTCCCGTTCAAACAGGAGTGGACAGGACGGGATGGGGCACAGACTTGACCAAACTTCCAGGTAAGTCAGGCTTCATTGGACTTGAGTTTCTAAAGGACTTGTGGCCCGTCAAGGAGCGAATTCGTTGCTGGCTAGTCTCGCTGAGGTTCGGAATTCTCAGTAACTTACGAACCGTCGGTGATGAATCAGATCCTCGAAACTCTGTTCTGGAGTTTGCGCCGGCACTGGCTCAGGAGGCCGAGGAATGCTGCTCAGCAATCTCGAAAACATGTCGGCGGGAACGCTGGCTCATCATATCTTGCTGGTGGAAGACGATCCTGCCTCGGCAGACTCGCTGAAGGTGTTGCTGGAATTGAACGGCTACCGAGTGCAAGTGGCGAAGGATGGTGGGCAGGCACATTCCGCGTTCCGCATGAGGCGTCCCGACTTCGTGATCACAGACCTGATCCTACCCGGCGAGAATGGTTTTGAGTTGATCGACCGCATGAAGCGATCGGACGAGACTGTTCCGGTGCTGGTGCTGTCGGCCATCTCGCTGGAGGATTCTCGCTCGCTGACCGAGCGTTTGGGGGCTGACGGATATTTGACGAAGCCCGCCGCTCCCGACAATTTGCTCGCTGAGATCAAAGACATTGCCCAGCGCGTCTGGGAGCGGACGCATCTCGGCAGCCAGAAGGAAGAGAAACGCATTCGGTTCAACTGCCGCTGCGGAAAGAAATTCAAAGTCAGTCCCGTGCATCGCGGACGCACGCTAACATGCCCCGACTGTGGCGAACCGCTGATTGTACCGCGGTATGAGTAGGCACGATGGCGACGGAACGGACTGCGTCGCGGTTCTGAATTCGTTCCATCCGGCGTTCGTGGATTCGAGCAACGGCGTGAGCAGTGTTTGCGATGGCGGCGATCCTCATCATTCTCTCTGGCAAGCATCAAGGAAAGCGTCTGACGCTTCCCGAGGGAGAGGCCATCATCGGCCGGGATGAGTCGTGCCAGATTCGATTGGCGACCAACGAAGTGAGCCGTCAGCATTGTCGCCTGTTGTCCGAGGGAGACCACGTCGTTGTGCATGACCTCGGCAGCCGCAACGGCACCTTGATTAACGACGTCGCGATTCACGGCCAAGCCGAATTGCAACCGGGTGACATCCTGCGAGTCGGCCCCGTCGCGTTCCAGCTCGCGGGAAAGAAATCTGTGACGACGGCTGCCGCCAAAAAATCACCCTCTGACGACAGCATCATGGATTGGCTGGCGGACGAAGAGGGGGAAGATGGATCAGGCGATACGACCATCGTGCGACGTGATCTCGCACCCGTCAAACCCGCCGCCCCAACTCCAATTCCAGAAGACCGCCCGACGCCGCTGCCATCACAAAAGAAATTCAAAACGGTTGGCGAAGAAGGCGAAGACATCATTCAGCGGCATTACGAATTGATTCAATCAGGCCAGTTGCCGAAACGGATTCCGGCCTTGAAGACAGACAAGTAAGGCGGAAGGTGACGGCACATGCGGATCATCGCGGGACGATTTCGTCGGCGAAAACTGTTGGCGAATCCCGGACTGACGACTCGGCCGATCAGCGACTTCGTGAAGGAATCGCTGTTCGAGCGGCTCGGCGATTGGATTGAAGGGCAGCGTGTCGCGGACATTTTCTCCGGCACAGGGACGATCGGACTCGAAGCCCTCAGCCGTGGCGCGGCAAGCGTCGTGTTCCTCGAAAAGGATCGGAAAGCGGTCGAACTGCTGAAGCACAACATCGAATCGCTCGGCGAAGAGGCTCAAGAGGCGTGCTTGTGCTGGCAAACGGACATCTTCCGTTGCTCGTTCCGGCCGAAAGGGGACTCGGCCAAGTTCGTGCCGTTCGACTGGATGTTCTTCGATCCGCCGTTCGTGATGGTCGAGGAGTTGTCGCCGACTTCGGAATTGTTTCGCGTGCTCAAGCAACTTGCTCGCGACGACGTCAGTTCTCCGGACACACGGCTGGTCTTGCGGACTCCGGGGCAAGCGAAATTCGTCATGCCCGACGTCTGGGAACTGGCACATCATTGGCCGTTCGCCCACATGGAGATCTTCATCTATCGAAAGGCTCAGCCATCTGAGACAGCGATTCTCGAAGAGCAACCAGCCGCCGAGCCTCTCGACGAGTTTCCCATCCCAACGCCAGAGACCGAAGCATGAGTGTGCTTGACCGATTTCGTTTGGAAGGCCAGCGGCTGTTCATTACCGGCGGCAGCCGCGGACTCGGCCGAGAGATGGCGTTGGCGATCGCCGATGTCGGTGCGGATGTCGTGCTGGTCGGCCGCGACCGCGAGAGTCTCGATAAGACCGCCGCGGACATTCGGCAACTTGGCCGCGCCGCGAACATCCTGGTCGGCGATGTCGGCTTGCCCAGCGAGTGCGAGCAAGTCTGTCAGCAAGCGCTCGATCAGTTCGGGCCGTTTGACATCCTGATCAACAACGTCGGTGGCCGACGGATCAACGTGCCGGTCGAGGAACAGACGCTCGAACAGTGGCAGCAGATTCTGGACATCAACCTGACGAGCACCTTTCTCTGCACGAAGCTGATTGGCGGAGCGATGGTCAAACGCGGGCAAGGTGGCCGAGTCATCAACATCGCGTCGATCTCCGGCATGGTGGCGAATCGCGGGATCGGCGGACGCAGCTATGAGACCTCGAAAGCGGCCGTCATCCAGTTCACGCGAGCACTCGCGACCGATTGGGCTCCGCACCGAATCACGGTCAACGCGATTTGTCCGGGTGGATTCATGACCGAGCCGAACGTCCGCTGGGCGGCTCAAAACCCGGCGATCATCGACACGTTCAAGCAGCAAATCCCCGCCGGCGACTTCGGCAAGCCGGAGGATCTCGGCCCGTTGGCGGTCTATCTCGCCAGCGACGCTGCCCGCTATGTG
>CAZILR010000146.1:0-9824 GCA_964539995.1 uncultured Planctomyces sp. | reverse complement strand
GATACTTGGAACAAAACAGCGTCAATTCGTGATCGAGGATCGAATCGCTCGGCACACCAGTGAGATTCCAATACGCATGATTCGTCACGTTCACGACCGTTGGTTTGTTGGTCGTGACGTGGTACTCGATGCGCAATTCGTTTTTGTCATTCAACGAGTACGCGGCCCCGAACTTCATCTTGCCGGGATAACCGTCTTCGCCGTCGGGGCTGTCATACCAGAGATTCACACCGACGACCTCGTCGTTCTGGAACCCTTCGGACTTCCAGATGCGCTTCATCAAGCCAGTCTCGCCGCCATGCAAATGATTCGGGCCGTTGTTGACGGCAAGCTGGTACTCGGTGCCGTCGAGCGTGAATTTGCCTTTCGCGATCCGATTGGCATAGCGCCCACAGATGCCGCCAAAGTATGGAGCATTGACGAGGTATCCGGCCGCGTCGGGAAAGTTCAACGTCACGTTGGCAAACTTGCCGTCACGATCGGGAACCTCGACCGACGTCATGATCGCGCCGAAGTTCAGCACGCTGACTTTCATCCCGTGGCTGTTCCGCATGTCGTACTGAACGATGTCGTCCCCTTTTTCGTTCTTGCCAAAATACTCGCTGGTCACGGCGAGTTGGCCTTGCGGCGGGCCTTTCTGTTCGTGGGAAACTGGACCATCCGCGCCACCGAGCTTGGGGATCGGCTTGGCCTCGGGGACTTCGCAGCCGACGAAGATTATGCCGCTACCAAACAGCAGCCCCACCAGCATCTGTCGAAAGAAAGTCTTCACGCTCACCTCGAAATCAATACCGAAAAACTGGGTGGCACATCCCTGACCATCGGGAAAGGCGTGGAAAACGCGACGCCATCCGACAAGCCTCAAGCCCGTCCCGATGGTCAGGGCATGCCACCCTTCATGGCAAACGATCGCGTAGGATGGCCGCCCTCGGCCGTCCTGGATTGATGATCGAAAACGGACGGCCGAGGGCGGCCATCCTACATTACTTCTCGATCCGCAGCCCGGCGGATTCGGTGATGCGGTCGAACGACGCGCGGTTGGTCGTGTAGATGATGGTCTGCACGACATCGCGCGGGCCAGCTTGCTTCACGGCTTCGGCCACATCGGCGTCGGTCAACACGACCGGCGTGGCCGCCAGCTTGCGAGCCAACGTGAACAGCGAACGCTCGGCCGGAGTGAACTTCGCCCAGTCGCCGTCCAGAGAATAAATCTGGTCGTCGGACCAGCCGAGGTCTTTCATCCGTTGCCTGGCTTGGCCGGTCGCGTACCACGCTCGGTCTTGGCGAGCGATGATCCAACTGACTTGAGCCTTGAACAGCGGCTTGAGATCGCCTCGCTCTTCGGCCGAACGAATGCTGCTGATGCGGCCTTTCGCGCTGTTCGGGAACGTGGCGAGCAGGCTCACCCATTGTGACAACGCACCTTCCGGGAAACCTTCGGGCAAAACTTCTTTCGTCTTGGCTTCGTCTGCCAACGGCAAGCGCGGCTTGCGATGGCGAGCGGCTTCCAATGCCTTCTCAACGTCCGCGCGAGATTCCAGTGCGGGCCGATTCGAGACCGTCTGCTTGGTCGGCTTACCGGTCTTCGGATCGAACGTCACCGGCGCGACCTTCGTGATGAGGTTCTGGAATTTCGGCGACGTCGGCGTCAGATAGGTCTGCTTCGTTTCGGCAGGACGCTCCGCCTTCTTTTCCGCAGCCGGGTTGTTTCCTTCCGTCCGACGAGAACCAAAGTTGCCGCCGCCGGACGACTGCGGGATACCCGCTCCTTCCTTCCAGCGATTGATCGAGTTGTTGCCGGCCATCGACAGGATCATCTCGAAAATTTGCTTGTCGGTGTAATACTTGCGCAGGCCGTCGATGTCCGCATCGTTCATCAGATGCGGTTCGTAGGTGAATTTGCGAGCGAACGTGTAGGCCGTGCGCTGAGCCGGCGTGTGACTCGACCAATCGCCGTCAAGAGCCGCGATCTCATCCTCGGTCATCCCCGCGCCGAGCAGCTTCGATTCTTGATGACCGAGACAGTACTGACAGTTGTTGGTTCGCGACACGATCCAGAACAACTGCACCTTGAAGGCGTAGTCGAGCGAGTTATCGGGATCGTCATTTCGGCCAAAGCCGCCACCGCCGCCTCCCGTGCGGCCTTGTCCGCCGGCCCGTTGCCCGCCCGGCCCCTGTGAGTCGGACGAGGCATAGTGATAACGCAAGCGGCTCTCGTAGCTCGAACCTCGCTCGCCGAGCTTCTCCTTGTCTTCCGCCGTCAACTCCGGCAGCGGGATGCGGAGCTTGCGCCCCTTCATGTCCTCCAGATACTCCTTCATCTCCGGTCGAGTCAGCGGCACGGGACGCGGCGCGACGTCCGAATCCACGGCGAACGAAATACCGGCGGCCGAAACCGCCAACCCGAACAAAGCAACTTTCGCGAATCGCATTGGGAGTCTCCGGGGAATGAAGGAAGGAAATCGAGCTACTTCTCTACTTGCAGGCCAGCCGCCTCCGTGATGCGGTTGAAGGACGACCGGTTCGTCGTGTAGCTGATGAGCTGCACGACATCGCGCGGGCCGACCAGCTTCACGGCGTCGTCTGTTTCATTGTCGGTCAGCATGATCGGCGCGGCGGCCAACTGCCGAGCCAATCGGAACTGAGCACGTTCGGCCGGAGTGAACTCCGACCAGTCTCCATCGAGCTTGAAGATTTGGTCATCCGACCAACCGAGATCGCGCAGTCGTCGTTGAGCTTCGCCCAGCGCGTACCACGCTCGGTCTTGGCGAGCGATGATCCAACTGACTTGGGCTTTCAGCAGCGGCTTGAGGTCGCCTTGAGTTTCGGCGGAATAGATCCTGTTGAGGCGATCTTTCCCGGTGTTCGGGAACGTCGCCAGCAGCCGCATCCAGTGTGGTAGCGATCCAGCGGGAACACCTTCAGGAACGACGGTTCGCGATTTGTCCTCGTCCACCAACGGCAATCGCGGCGATCGCGTGCGCGCGGCGGCCAGAGCTTTCTCGACGGCCGCTCGCGATTCCAGCGGGGCACGCTGGAACACGGTCTCCGTCGAAGGTTTACCGGTCTTCTGGTCGATCAGCAGCGGCACGACCTTGGTGACCACGTTCTGGAATTTCGGCGACGTCGGCGTCAGATAATTGTGCGATCGTTCGACCGGCCGCTCAGTGGGTTTCTCTGCGGCCTTCTCCGTCGCAGGTTTTTCGGTCCCGGCATTCGCCACTTCCGTCGGTCGGCTGCCGAAATTGCCGCCGCCGGAGGACTGCGGAATGCCCGCTCCCTCTTTCCAGCGGTTCGTCGAGTTGTAGCCGGCGACGTGCAAGATGATCCCCAGACTTTGTTTGTCGTTGTAATGCTGGCGGAGTTCGTTGATGTCCGCGTCGCCGAGCCGATGCGGTTCGTAAGTCAGCTTGCGAGTGAAGGCGTAAGCCGCTCGCTGAGCCGGCGTGTGTTCTGTCCAATCACCATCCAAAGACGCGATCTGATCTTCGCTCAAGCCCGCGACCGCGAGCTTCGATTCTTGATGACCCAGTCAATACAGACAGTTGTTGGTGCGTGACACGAGCCAGAACAACTCCACCGTGAAGGCATAGTCCAGGCCCATATCGGGATCGCTGTTGCGGCTGAATCCGCCACCAGTTCCGCGAGTTCCCGTTCCGCCGGTCCCGCGACTGAAGCCACCCGATTGATCGTACGGCATGTAGTGATGGCGCAGCCGACTCTCGTAGCTCGTGGACCGCTCGCCGAGTTTTTCTTTATCGGCGTCAGTCAATTCCGGCAGTGGGATGCGCTCCTTGCGGGCTTTCATGTCCTCCAGCGCCTGCTTCATCACCGGCCGAGTCAGCGGCACGGGGTACGGCGCTTTCACCGAATCCGCCGCCTGAATCCACCCGGCCGAAGCCAGCGCGACACCCAACAACGCAGTCTTTCGGAATCGCATGGGAAATCTCCTGGGAAGAATGGGATAGAACCAAAATCGTTTAACCGCACGCCTGCGGCTTGCGGTTAAATGAGGGACAATCATTCGCTGCGCAGATTCAGAGCCTCCGTGAAGCGGTCAAAGGAATTGCTCATGCAGGCGACGTACACGACCTCGGCGACTTCGGCAGCCGAGTAGTGCTTCAAGAGGTCGGCGATATCGCCATCGGTCATCTGTCGCGGCTTGCTGGTTAGCTTGCGAGCGAACGCAACCGCCGCTTTGTCAGCGGCAGGAACCGCTCCCGACTGATCGGCCGGTGTGAACAGCTCATCGTCGGTCAGGCCGAGCTTGTGGCACGCTTCGCGAGCCAACTGCGCCGAGTACCACGCGCGGTTCTCGCGAGCCACCGACCATTGAATCCGCGCCTTCGTGCGCGGCGACAACCGGCCGATATCCGCGACCGCCTTGCGATGCTCCCCTTGCCGCCGAGCGCTCTGTGGGAAGTACGCCATCGCTCGTTGCCACGTCGGCAGCGGCATGTCGGCCGAGAACTGCAACGCCTCGCGCGCTGCCGCATCCGACAGCAGCTTCACGCGCGGCTCACGGCTACGAGCCGCCTCGAACGCAGCGAGCACCACGTCGCGTGGCTCCCATTCGCCGCGTGCCTTCTCGGTCTTCGGGAAGATGATCGTCGAACGCTTCTGGTACTTCGCCGACGTCGGCGTGTCGAGTTCGACCTTCGCTTCACCAAAGCCCTTGTCCTGCGGAATGCCCATTGAATCGGTCCAACGGTTCGTCGCGTTGTACTGCGCGTTGGTCTGCACCAGCTCGACAATCTGCGCGTCGTTGAAGTGCGGACGCAGGATCGCGAGGTCCGCGTCGGTGAATTCGTGCGGGGCCACGGTCAACCGGCGAGAGAACTCCAGCGCGGCTTGCTCGTTCGCCGGGAAGACCGACCAATCGCTGTCGAGCGCGGCAATCGAGTCATCATCCATGCCGGCCGCGTGCAGCTTGTGCTCTTGATGGCCGAGGCAGTACTGGCAGTTGTTGAGCCGCGAGACCAACCAGAACAGCCGCGTCTTGAAGGCATAGTCGAGCGTCATGCCCGGCTCATTGATGGCGTAGCTTGGAGTCTTCGAGTTGCTGCCGGTCGTCGTGCTCTGAGCATTCCGATTGGCTCCGCCCCAAGAGGTGCTCGTCCATTCGGCCGGCAAGTAGAGATTTCGCATCCGACCGTTGTTGACCGTCAGACGCAACTCACCGTTTCCCTCTCCCGGTTTGAGTTCCGGCAACGGCAACCGCGCGGTTCGCTGCTTGAGCCTTTCCAACACGGATTTCATCTCTGGCCGAGTTTGCGGAACGAATTTTGGCGTGCGATTCGGCTCCTCGGCTCTGATGCCGTTGACGCAAAGGCCGCTCATCATCATGGACATGATCCAGGAAAATTGGTGACGGGAAGACATGAGTTGGCCCTTTCGTGAAATTGCTTTTGACCCCACCGGGCTTGCCCCGGTGGCTCGCGGGTGTTTGCACTACTCTGCTTTCAGTGCATGCCAGTAGTGCAAAGACCCGCGAGCCACCCCGACAAGCGGGGTGGGGTGAAGGCTCTGCTAGTTCTCCAGCCGCAATGCGGCTCCTTCGGTCAGGCGGTCGAAGAACGCGGCTTGGGTGGTCAGGTAAACGATCTCGGCAACTTGCTTGTCGTCGAACAGGTTTCGCATCCGCGCGAAGTCGTCGTCGTCGATCAACGCGGGATCGACGGTGATCTTTTTCGCGAACGCAACAACTTCGCGATCAGCCGCCGAGGCAAGCTTCTCTGGCTGATCGAGCGCGGCGACCTGGGCGTCGGTGAACCCGTTGCTCTTGAGCCGTTGGATCGCGTGCCCCAAGGCATACCACGCTCGATCATGACGAGCACCGACGTAGGCGATGACCGCTTTTGTGCGCGGTTCGACGGTTCCTTTTTCAAGCACGGCTCGATAAGTCGCCATCCGATCCTGGCTCCCGGTGCTCGACTTTGGCAGCGTTGCGAGCAATCGCACCCACTGCATCCGAGAGAGTTCTTCCGAGCCGTCCTTCAAGGCCGCCTTGGCCTCGGCTTCGGTCGCGAGCTTGAGTCGCGGCGTTCGCATCCGCGCGGCAGCCAGCGCGACTTGCACTTCCGCCTGCGATTCCAGTGGCGGACGAGGGCGCGACCTCGGTGCGACGGAGCCTCGTTCGAGATCGGTCACGCTCGCCGGTGCGACGAGGCTGATGGCCGACGCATACTTCGGTGACGTCGGCCGCACGAAGACAAACGAAACATCCTGCTTGATTCGCAGAGGTCCGGTCCAACGATTCGTGGCGTTGAACCCGCCGATCGCGCTGACGATCTCGGTCACTTGCTGCTCGTTGTAGTGCTTGCGGAGCGCGGCGAAATCCTGGTCGTTGATCGCATAAGGCTCAAACGAAAGTTTCGTCGCGAACGCGAACGCCGCCTGCTTGGCTTCATCAAACACCGACCAGTCGCCGTCCAGCGCCGCGAGTTGGTCGTCGGTCATGCCGCGCGAAGCCAACCCCGACTCTTGGTGGCCGAGGCAGTAAGTGCAGTTGTTGCCGCGCGAGATGATCCAGAAGAGCATCGTCCGAAACGACGGATCAAAACTCGAATCGCTGTCGCGAGACGCTCCGGTTCGAGCGCGGTTGATGTCGCTGGAACGCTCGTAGCCGTACTCGGCCAGATAGTAGGCACGCATCCGGCCGTTGTTCGCCAGTCCGAGCCGTCGCGGAGCTTCGCCCGTCTTCGCCGCCTCAGCCTTCTGTTCTTCGATCAATTTTTTCTCTTCGTCCGTCACCGGAGGCAACGGCAGTCGCGGAACCGATTGCTTGGACGCATCGAGCGCCCGTTTCATGTCATCGCGCGTCAGCGGAATGGGTTCTGGTTTCGAACCACCGCGCGGTTCGTCCGCAATTGCGAACTGGCTGCACATCAAGCTCAGCCCAAGAATCGCGAGCTTCTTGAATTTGGGATTCATCATAGACCTCATGGGGATGTTGACCGTGCGAGAGACCCACCATTTCGGGATACGAAGAGAGAGCGTCACGTCCGCAAGACTGCGGTGTGAACAGGTTTTTCAAGCGTAGGTTGGGACTCCGTCCCGACCCGTCTGTCAACCACGCGATCTCCATTGAGATCACGGCGTGCTGGTCGAGTCTGAGACTCAACCTGCGTCGAAGCGACTAATCTTCATCGCGAAGCACCGTGACCGCAGGGGCGGTGCTCACGGCGTACTTCACCGTGGATTTGGACTCGGCATCTTTGTCGTCTTTCAGCGTCAGATTCGCCGAGATGCTCAGCCGAGTTCCTTGGTTGGCTTCGTCGGACTGAATCTCAAAAGCCACGAGCTTCTTTCCGGCAGTCCATTCGCGGTCGGCCCCAACGATGCCCGGCTTGAGATCCTCTGCCTTCTTGCCGTCTTGCCAGGCTTGCAGGAACGTCTTCAAGACGTCCTTGGCCGTCGTGGGATTGACCGGTTGACCGCGCGGCCCGCCACCACAACCAGCAGAAACCACGCACAGCAGAACCAACATCAGTAGCCGACATGGCCACGTTGTCATCGAACGAGTTGTCATCAGGAAAACCTCAACCACAAATAGGGACTCAAAAAAGCGCGGAACCTCATGCCAGCGCGAACCAGAAACGAGTGCGCACCCCATCGTGCGCACATTCCGCGAAACAAGCCGCCGGTGCTTGAGGAGCGCCGGCGACCTGAAACACAGCCTTACAATTCGGGAGTCGGCTCTTTCTTGGCTCGCGTGCCGATGGCTCGCCAGATAGCAATCGCGATTTCCTGCGACACAAATTTCACCGAACCGTCGCACAACAGGACATGCACGCCACCCGCGTGCCGACTGTTCGCGTTTGATGCCATACGGCTTGGCGGGAACATACACCCGAGTTTGTTGTTGGGTGTGATCGAATGAAAGTAGTATGTCGAGTCATTCGAGGCCGCCAACCAGGAAGTGCAGTTGAAGGATTTCCCCTGTTGGGTCAGGTCGTTCACGTTCGACGCTTGGCAGAACTGGTAGGCTTGATTCTCGTCGGCGGGATAAGTGCCCGGCCGATATGTGTCCGTTTGCGGAGTGGTGATGGCGTCACTGCCATCGCCGATCAACTTTTCGGACATCAAGGCCGTGTTGCTCGTCCCATCGAGAATATCAGTGAACTTAACGCGGCTGCCGTTATACATCGGGCCGTTCGGCATCGGCATGCCGTAGTTCGTCGATCCGACCGTCGTTCCAGGGAGACTCACCACAACACCGGTGCCGTAATTGGTCCAGTAGTTATTTCGGCCCCCCACCAAGGCGGGATCGCCAATGTCGATATCGTTGTCCGTGGGACAGCGAAACGCGGGAAAGGTCATGACCCATGCCTTCAAATTGTTGGGATCAGTGGGGGGGGTTCGTGCTGAAACATTGACTCTGAAATTCAGTGTTTTGAACAAGGGTGCCTGGTCCATGTGTGGAAGAAGCCGCGCATGGGGCGAAAAACCGTTTCCTCCAGAGGCTGGTGGAAGACAGCCGTAATCGGCGTGGTAGGCGTGCAGAGCGACTCCCAATTGCTTGAGATTGTTCTTGCACTGCGCTCGTTGAGCGGACAAGCGAGCTTGCTGCACGGCCGGCAACAACAACGCGATCAAGACCGCAATGATGGCGATGACGACTAAAAGCTCGATGAGCGTGAACCCACGACGAGCCGACGGGGAATGCAGAGATTGAGGCATCACACTTCTCCTAAAAGAAAGTCAAAAACGTAAATCACGGTGACGAAACTCCAGCGGAAATTTGCATGGAGATTTGAGGGTGGCAAAGAACCGTAGCCACAAGCTGCCAGCTTGTGGCTACGACGTGTCATCCTCTTAGAAATTGCCGATTACCATGTCCCATCGCGAACCGGACATGGTGTTGAGCGAAGTCCAGACAGTTCCGGTTCCGTATCCGGCGTATCCGCTGGATTGGAACGGAGTCCAATGGATCGTTTCGTTGATGAATCGAACGGCTCCGTCAGCCATGACGAAGTGCGCTCCACCTTTGTGACGGCTTCCGGGGCCAGGCCATTCGGAGTTGATCCCGTAGTGGGAGACGTAGAACGGCGACATGATGTGTGGCGAGCCGCTCGGCCACCAGAAGCCTTGCGTGGTTCCGCCTGGGTTCAAGAGTTGTCCGGCGTCGTAGCCCAGAGCCGCACCGCCACCCTGCGCCATCACACCGTTATCGGTTCCATACGCCAAGAGCGCAGCGCGGAAGACTCGCTCCCCCTGCCCTACACGCGGGAATCCAGAACCGCCTCGTTGACTTCCTCTCCCCAAGCCGTTGGAAGTTACTTCACCCACCGCGATCGTTTGCGATGTTCCATCGGTGATGTCCGAAACCCGCGTGTGCCGTAGCAGATTGAACACTCCCGCGTGCATGTCGAAGCGAGTCCACCAGTCCCAACCCTGCGTTCCGGCATAACTCGTGAAAGCCACCGTACGCGAGTTTTGGTTCGAGTTGGCCGGCAGCGCCGTTCCACCCGCATCGAACAGCTCATCACTCGGGCAAGTCAACGTCGCGAGTTGATAAGATTGGATTGGCTTGCCATTCACCACTTGGTTCAGCATCGGCTGATCGAACCTGAGACCCTTGAACAACGGCCCCTGATCCATCTGCGGGAGAATGGCTGTGATCCAGGTGGAGTTCCTGGCGGACGTCGCCGCCGGAGAATTGTTCGTTCGGTCGGCGTTGTAGATGTCTCCGGGGAAAGTTCCGGCAGACTCCGCATAAGTGTGAAGCGCGATACCGATTTGTTTGAGGTTGTTTTTGCACTGCGAACGTCGAGCCGCCTCGCGGGCCTGCTGAACAGCCGGCAACAACAACGCAATCAAGA
>CAZILR010000145.1:0-9864 GCA_964539995.1 uncultured Planctomyces sp. | reverse complement strand
TATTTGTTTTCTGGTGGGCCGGCGCGTCGAAGCGCCGCTGGTCCCACCCTACGTCTTTCCGG
The DNA here is from genome assembly GCA_964539995.1 of uncultured Planctomyces sp. Classification (GTDB taxonomy): domain Bacteria; phylum Planctomycetota; class Planctomycetia; order Planctomycetales; family Planctomycetaceae; genus SXKJ01. The sequence goes on along the minus strand of CAZILR010000145.1, from coordinate 9,802 downwards.
CCCAGAGAAGGACGAAGTCCGGTTGCAACGATTCTGTGGATTGGACGAGACCGCCTCGCGCCGGAAATCAGGCCGATCCTCAAATCGACCGCCGGTGACGTTTTGCGACCTATGTTTCCGCAGAACAACCACCGTTGCGCGCGGAGAACACTCTCCGTGCGCCGAGAGGAAACCGGCCCATGATTCGTGCTTGGCATCGCACCGCGCTCTCGCAGTTGGCATTTCTGCTGCTGCTGGGAGTCTGCGCGGTGATGATCCTGCGGCCGGCCGAGTTGTTTCCCGCGCTCGACGTCATCCCGATCTACGAATCATTCATCGTCGGGGCATTGGTTTGTGGGTGTGCCGGCCTCAAGCGGCACTTCCAGTGGAGAAATCTGACTCAGCAGCCCGCGATGCTCTGCGTGGTGGGAGTGCTCGTCGCGATCGCGCTCTCGCACTTGCAACGGTTCTATCTGGGAGGGGTGAAGGATGCCTCGATCGACTTTCTCAAGACGCTGTTGCTGTTCGGGTTGATTGTCTCGCAGACGGACACGGTGTTTCGCCTGAAGTCGCTGCTGACGGTCATCGCGGTCACGGCGACGATCATGGTGACGATGTGCGTGCTCGATTTTTACGACCTCGCCGAGTTCGAGTTCATCACTCACATTTCCGATGTGGACGGCATCACGGATGCCAATCAACTCCGACGTGTGTCGCGGATGCGCGGGACCGGCATCTTTCAAGACCCGAATGACCTCTCGCTGTTGATCGTGTTTTCGGGAGTCATCTGGGCGTCGGTCTTATTGGATCAATCGCTTGGCCCGCTGCGGTTCGCGTCTGTTGCTCCGATGGCCATGCTGGCGACCGGATTGCTCTGCACGAAGTCGCGTGGCGGATTGCTGGCAGCGGGTGGAGCCATTCTCACCATCGCCGCCTGCAAGTACGGCCGCAAGTTCGCCATCGTGGCGGGCTTGATGTGTCTGAGCGTTCTGCCGCTGATCGGCGGCCGGAGCACCGGCATTGGACTCTCCGAAGGTGGAACGGGCCACGAGCGCATCACGCTCTGGAGAGAAGGTCTGGCCGCGCTGCGATCACCGTGGCTGTTCTTCGGAATTGGACAAGGAGCGTATGCCGATTGGGCAGGACTGGTCGCTCACAACTCGTTCGTTCATGCCTACGTCGAACTGGGTCTGTTCGGAGGGACGTTGTTCCTGGGCTGCTTCTTCTTCCCCGCGCTGTCGCTGTACCGGTTGAGGCACCTGCGGCACGGGTTTCAGCATCCGGAGATGGCTCGGCTGTATCCGTTCGTCGTCGCGATGCTGGTGGGCTGGACGTTGGGTCTGCAATCACTGTCGCGCGCGTACGTCGTTTCGACGTACCTGATGCTGGGGACTCAAGTGGCATTTGCGAACCTGGCTGGGCTGCATCTGCAACCGCGGCGGCTGTTGGTGTCTTGGGATCGCAGGGATCTCGTGCGGTTAGCGGCGTGCAGTGCGGTCGTGTTTCTGGGATTCAACGTGTTTGTGCTGGTGGTCGCGAGGATTTGAGGCAATGGGACTTCGCAAGCGATTTACGATCAATCTGCTGGCCACATGGAGCGACCATGTGCTAGGGATGCTGCTGGCGCTGATCCTGATGCCGTTGGTATTGGGAATCCTGGGCGATTCGCAGTATGGCACCTGGGTCTTCATCAGCGCGATCGCGGGCTATTCGGGATTGCTGGGTCTGGGGCTTGGCCCGACGGTCAGCCGATACGTCGCGGCTCATCACGCGAAGGGTGACGGCGAGCAAGTCAACCAGGTGGTCAATGCCATCGGGACGGTGTATTTGGCAATGAGCGCCGTCGCCGTCGCGATCGCCGGAGTGCTTGCGTGGTTCGTGCCCGTGCTTTGGCCCAACAGCGGAGTATCCGTGACGGAACTGCGCTGCGTCATCCTGGTTTTAGGGGCCAACGTCGCGGTCTCGATCCTTGGCTGTGTGTTCGGTGGAATTCTGGTCGGCTTGCAAAGGTTCGAGTTGGAACGAGCGTTCGTGTTCGGCAGCGGCGTCGTGCGCTTTGTGCTCACGCTGTTCGTCCTCCAGAAAGAGTGGGGATTGCTGATTCTTGCGCTGATCACGCTCGCAACGACGCTCGCCGAGAATCTTGGCTATGTGGCCTGTGCGTTTCGCCTGATGCCCGGTCTGCGGTTCGGCCCACAGCACTTCCATCGGCAGACGCTGCGCGAGTGCTTTTCGTTCAGCGCGTTCGCGTTCCTGGAAGTCGTCGCGACGAAGCTCATTGAATCGACCGACTGCATCGTGATCGGTTGTGTGCTGGGGACCGAGGCGATCGTGCCCTATTACGTCGCTCAGCGATTGTGCCAGTACATCAGCAAGCCGTTGCAGTGCATTGCCAGCGTCTGCCTGCCGCGAGCCGGCGAGCTGCACGCTCAAGGCAACGCCGACGAACTGCGAGACCTGACGGCTCGCGCGGCCGGCTTGGCATGGATGCTCGTGATGGGCTTCTTCATCGGAGCGAGCTTCTTCGGGCCATTGGTCCTATCGACCTGGGTTCACAAGGCCTATCCACAGAGCCAAACCCTCTTGTTGCTGCTCTTGGCGGGCCAATTGATCGGCACCCCCATGAAGGTCGTCACGAGCGTCTTGTTCGGAATGGGAGACGTGCGACGTCCATCCGTGATCTACGTCATCGAGGCCATTGCGAATTTCGCGTTGAGCTTGTCACTGATCTACGGCATGGGACTGGTCGGAGTCGCGCTGGGGACCATGATTCCGCTGTATTTCATCGAACTGGGAATTCTGCTGCCCTACGCGATGAAGCAGTTGGGCTTCGAGCCGCGTCGGCTATTGACCGACGTTTTGGGACCACAGCTCGCGCCGCTGGTCGCCCTGTTGGGCTACTCGTATGCCGTCTGGTCACGAGTCCCATTGACGCCCGGCTGGAGCCGCATCGTCAGCATCGCAGTGGGCGGTGCAATCGTGCTCGGAGCCACCTGGCTGGCTCAACAAAAACTGTGGCAGTGGTGGAGCGAATCAAAATGGAAAACCAACCGCTGGACCATCGCCAAGCCACACGCCTGATGGACACAAAATAACCCGAAGCGCCAGCGAGGGCGAACGCTTCACGGATTCTCGGTCAGAAAAAATAAGTCACTCAAAGCGCCCGCCCTCGCTGGCGCTTCGGGTTAGTAGGTCAACACACCATGTTTCATTGCGAACTTCAACGACTCGAAGGCAACGATCGTTTACGAGCCGATTGGCATGACCTGCTGCTCCGCGTGCGTCCGGAACTGCGGCTGTTCGGGCCGGAGTGGTATTCGATTTGGGACCGCACGATCGGCTCGCAAGCGCCGTGGACTGGAGGGATGCAGGTCGCGACGGTCTACGACGAGCAGGGCCGACTGTGCGGTGTGATGCCGATTGGACATCCCAAAGCCGGATTACTGCGAGTCAACGCGATGGGAGGCTACTACCAGCCGTGGCGATTGGTGCTGGCTCAGCAGACGCACGAGTTCGCCGTCGGCCGCGCGTTGGGCTGGTTCCTGGTCGAGATTGGCTGGAGCGTCCTGCAACTTGGCCCGTGGCCGATGTCGCACGAGGCACATCGCGGAGTCTTGTCGGCGCTCAATGAACTCGAAATGCCGATGCAGCGGCAGAACTCGGATGAGTTAGCGATCACGGAATTACCGGACACCTGGGAGCAGTGCCAAGCCGAGACGCTGGGCCGCAAGTTTCTTCGCAAGGTTCGCAACTACGAAAACAAACTGGCCAGTGATCATCGGCTCGAATTGCTTCATCTGTGTTATCCCTCGGCGACTGAGACGTCTGACCTTCTGGCGGCACTCGCGCAGGTGGAGCAGAAAAGTTGGTTGGCGGACGATCCGCGCGGCCGGCCGCGATTTGCCGGCCCCGTTGAGCAACGCTTCTGGTCCGAACTGATTCAAGAGTGGCTTGCGCCGCAAGGTTTTTTCGACGCTTGGTTGATGCTCGCCGAAAACCAACCGATCAGCTTTGTCGTCGCCGCGACCGTGGGTGCGACACGGTACGTCATCGCCAACAACTACGACGAGGCTTGGAGCAAATACCGAGTCGGCTCGCAGCTTTATCGCCAGATGTTTGAAGAGGGCTACTCGCGCGGTGTGACACGCTATGACTTCGGCACGAACGAACTGCACTACAAACGCCACTGGGGAGCCAAGCCTGTCGATCGCGTTGAATCCTTCACCGTCTCCGTCAATCACATGGTCAGCGGCTTTTGGAATGCGGGCCTGAAACTCAAAAGCCTGTTCGATGGCGGCCTGCGAAAACACTCCGCTCTCCATGAACTTCTCGCATCAGGCGAGCCACGCCCGGAGTCCGCACCAACACACGAAGAGAAATTAGTCGCCCGATGAGTTCGTCCTTTTTCACGCTCGATGAGTTAGGACTGCGATCAGAAAATGATCCGCAGACACCCGACTTACGCGCTGAAAATGACGACCTTGATGGCACGCACACCGTCTTCGAGATTCACGATCTCGCCACGCTGGCGGAACTGCAACCGCTGTGGAGTGAATTGCTTCGTCAGACGCCGCGCCCCGCGTTCTGTCAGACGTTCGAGTGGCTGCAACTTTACTGGACGCACTTCGGCGAGCGGCAACGCCTGCGAGTCTTCTGCGTGGAACGCGACGGTGACACGGTCGGGCTGGCGGTTTTCGTCGAACAACAAACACACGGCCGACGCGAGCTGACTTTTCCGAGTGTTGGTTCCGAAACGCTCTGGCCGATCGGAACGAATTCGTACTGGTCGTGGCTTGCTGTCGGAAATCATCTGCAAGCAGAGCTGTCGCGAAAGCACGTCCTCGATTTGCGCGGCCTACCCGATCCCCACGATCACACGCTGGCCGCGTTGAATGCGACGGGATTGCCAGTACGCTCACAGCGGTGGACAGGGACCAGCCTGTTGCGGCTGAACGGTGACTACGCGAACTTCTGGTCGCAAGTTTCGCCATCGCTACGAAACTTGGTGGAACTCGGCGAGCAACGCTTGGCCTCGCTCGGCCCGACCAACTTCGTCCGCTTTCGGCCGCAAGCGACCCATCGCACGATTCCGCAATTCCCGGACGAGCTTTACCAAGACTGCCTGAGCATCGCACTCAACGACGAGAAACAATTGGCGCGAGCCGACTCGGTCTTGAATGCTCCCGAACGACACCTGTTCCTGCGCGACCTGTTGCCGTGGGCATGGCAACACGCCGCCGCTGATTTGTGCCTGCTGCTCGTCGGATCGCGGCCAGTCGCGTTTCGTTTTCACACGCTGTCGCTCGGACATCTGCGAACCGTCTGGAGCGGAGTCGATGCCGAGTTTCGACAACTCCCGCTGGCCACGCTGCTGCTGCACCGCACGCTGCGCGATAGCACGCAACGTGGCGACGTGGAACTCGACCTTGGCCCGACACACGCCGATGTCGCCCGTGATTGGAATGGCACGCAGTTTCCGCTGCAACACATCGTCGCCGGAGCTGGTTCAACCTCTTCCGCAACTCAAGAACCCGAAGAGACGATTCTTCATGACCACTGATTTCCCGATGCTCAGCTACGACACGAACAGCGCATCCTCCTGTAGCCCGACCCCTAGTGGGTCGATCGATTCCGCATGTCGTGAATCCTGCAGGCCACAAGGGCCTGGGCCGCAGGCGGTCGAGTTGTCGTTTCATGCCGTCACCGAGGCGGATCGCCAGCACTTGTCGCAGACCTACTGGCGCTGGTGCGAACTGTTTGACCGCGACCCGGCCTCACGTCCGTCGCAGCATCCCGACTTGCTGTTCGCGGAGTTGAGCGACGCCGTTCTGTGCTCGGCCTCGCATGCCGGTCAAGTTCTCGCGCTGGGCATCCTCGCCCCGAAGGTGATGTCCTTGAGACGAGCCGGCGGCTTCGGATTCAAGACCTCGCTGCACGGCTTTCGACTCGTTGGTAATCGGCTGCTGGGCACGGCCGACGAAGCGCTGACACGGCGAATGCTCGCTGCGTGTGCGACGTACGCTCGCGAACATCACGCGACCTTTCTGCTGATCGAAGACCTCGAACGACACGACCCGCACTTTGTTTCGGCGGAATCACTCCAGCAAGACGGATTCCGGCTGTTCAGCCCGACGGGAATTCAAGAGCGGTTGAAAATCGAGTTTCCGCCGACTCCGACCGACTATTGGACGAAGTTTTCGTCGAAGACTCGCAACACGTTCAAACGCAAGCAAAAGAAGATCGGTACGACACGTCTGGTCCGCATTTTCGATCCGACACAGGTCGCTGAATTTTTAGAGGTCGCTCACACAATCTCGAAGCGGACATGGCAGTCAGAAAAGCTGGGCCTGCGGATTCATAACAACGATGCGGAGCTGCGATTCTTCACAGTCCTCGCGACACAACAGTGGCTTCGTTCGTATCTGCTGTTCGTGGACGACAAGCCGGCGGCGTTTCTGATCGGCACGCAGCACAACGGGATCTTCAGCTACGAAGAGGTCGGCTATGACCGCGAGTTCTCCGACCGCTCGCCCGGACAAGTGCTGCTGTTGCAGGTGCTCGAAGATTTGTTGAGCGACCATCCGCCGCGAGTGTTCGACTTCGGTGGAGGCACCGCCGACTACAAACAACTGTTCGCGACGAATACTTCGGCCAGTGGAACGCTCTGGGTGGTTCCGCCGGGGGTGCGACCGCAGCTTTGCCTCGCGTATCTGCGAGGTTGCCGTCTCTTGGATCGCACTGCTCGCGCCGTCGCAAAGAAACTCGGCGCGACGACACTGCTGCGGCAATTGATTCGCGGCAAGCTGGCGACGTCGTCCGTGGTCGCGTCAAACGTCGATTCCGCCGAGGCTGGGCACGTTGAAAACGTGCCCCACGAGGGCGGAGGTGCCGTATGAGTCAGTTTCGACAACTTCTGAAGTCCGCATTCACCGCGGCTCTGCCGAAGTCGCTGCTGCTGACTCACGGCCCGCGCCGCACGCCGGCAAGCGAGCCGATCGAGATCGCGTTGACGTTCGACGACGGCCCACATCCTGAACACACGCCGCGACTGCTCGACCTTCTCGCGGATGCCGGTGCGCGAGGGACGTTCTTTGTTGTTGGCGAACGAGCCGAGCAGCATCCCGGCCTCATTCACCGTATCGCAGACGAAGGGCACGAACTCGGTAATCACACCTGGACTCACGGCGAACCGTCGCAGACATCGGCGGCTGTGTTTCTTGACGAGATCACGCGAACACGGCGACTGATTCAAGATCTCACGGGCCGCGGCTGTCGCCTGACACGTCCGCCGAAAGGCTCGCTGACGGTCCGCAAAGCTCTGGGCCTTTGGCGACAGCAACAGACGGTCGCCTTGTGGAACATCGACCCGAAAGACTTCGCGATGACCGATGCCGCCGCGATGTCGCAGTGGCTTGGCGGCTATCGTCCGCAATCTGGCGACATCGTGCTGTTGCACGACAATCACTCGCGAGCCGCCGTCGCCGTCGAGCAACTTGTCGAGAGGCACACGCTGCGGTTCGTCACGTTGTCGGATTGGCTGCATCCAGACGAAGCTCCGCGATCTGCCGTGCGAGAACTGGAGGTGGCCGATGCTCGGTAATTGGTCCATTCTGATCGGGGTCGGTGTCGTGGCCCTTGCTGGCGTTGTCGGACTGCTGTGGCTGGCGATTCGGCAACGGCACATGCAGCTCTGGTTGCCGAGCTATCTTTGGCCCCATCCCGAAGAGAAATCGGCGCGGCGTGAAGCAGCGCGCCGAGTTCGATCCGCATTGAGTTCGGAATCGGACGCCGAACCAGTCGATGTCTTTCTCGCCATCTGCGACCACTACGAACCGCGTTGCTACGGCGCGAGCCACGAGACGGCGCTCGCTCGTGTCGATCGCTGGTGTGCCGAGTATCCGCGTTTGTTCGGCCGGTTCCGCGATTGCTCCGGACGGCCGCCGCAGCACACGTTCTTCTTTCCTCAGGACGAGTATCACCCGGAATACCTCGATCGGCTCGCCGAACTTTGCGCGGATGGCTGGGGCGACGCGGACATTCACCTGCATCACGACAACGACACGGCCGACTCTCTGCGTGAGAAGCTTGAATCGTTTCGCGACACGCTGTTTCATCGGCACGGGCTGCTCCGCCGCGACCCGGCAACCGGCGAAATCGCCTACGGCTTCATTCATGGTAACTGGGCGTTGTGCAACTGCCGTCCCGACGGCCGTTGGTGCGGCGTCGATCAGGAATTGACGGTGCTTCGTGAGACTGGCTGCTACGCGGACTTCACATTGCCGTCCACTCCGACCGACACGCAGACTCGAACGATCAACAGTATCTACTACGCCAGCGACATCCCCGGCCAACGCAAGTCACACGACACGGGCCTGCGAGCCCGTGCTGGTGCGGCTTCGCCACGCGATCATTTGCTGATGATTCAAGGTCCGCTGGAACTCGACTGGTCGCGACGCAAACTCGGCTTGATCCCGCGCATCGAGAACGCCGACATTCACGCGGGTTTCGCTCCATCGTGGCGGCGCATGCAGTTGTGGTTGCAGACCGGAGTGCAGGTGCTCGGTCAACCGAATTGGTTGTTCGTCAAACTGCACACGCATGGCTGCAAAGAAGGCAACATCGACACGCTGCTTGGTGAACCGACCATTCGATTTCACGAAGACCTCGCTCGCACAGCCGCCGAGCATCCGAACTTCCGATTTCATTACGTCACCGCCTGGGAGATGGCCCAACTCGTCCACGCCGCCGAGCAAACGCGGGATTGGCCATCAGTCCTGTGCCCAATTGAATGCCGACCGTCGATGGCCGAAAGCCGCTAGTCGTTTTTCACATGTCACGAACTCCGATTCCTATCGCCAGCCGTTCCGCTCTGCGTCCTTCGCGAGTCGCACGATCTCTCCGTTGGCTGACGGCAGCTCACGCGATCGGTCTGGCCGGAGCGTGGTTCCTAATTTGGGAAGTTTCCGAGACGCATTGGTTGGGCAGTATCGCGACGTTCTTGCCTCGGTTGTGTTTGCTGTTGCCGGGGGCGTTGTTGTTGACCGCCGCTCTGCTGACTCGATCGAGGACGTTCTGGTTGAATCTGGCGGCCTTGTTGATCGCGCTGGTCTCGATCACCGAGTTCAACATCCCTTGGAACCGTTTGATCGAGTCAACTTCACCAATCGAGAAGGACGAGCGAACGCTGCGTCTCGTCAGTTGCAACGTGCAGAACTTTGCTCCCGAATTCAGTCTCGTGCTGCGCGAAGTGCAACGAGCGAAGCCGGACGTCGTCGCCTTTCAAGAAGCGTTGCAACCTCCTCGACTGCTCTTCGAGCACTTCGAGGGTTGGCATCAGATTCATGTGCGAGGACTTTGGATCGGCTCAAAGTGGCCGCTGCGACTGCTGGGCGAATGTCAGACAGAACTGTTTTCCCACCTGTCTGGCGTGGCGGTTGAGGTCGATGCTCCGTTCGGCAAGTTCGTGCTGGCGGACCTGCATCTGATGACGGCTCGCAAATCGCTGGTTGAATTGCGTCCGCTGGAGTTGCTCAGCGGCGATTCGCAACTGGCTCTGGCAGGTGCGACCGTCGAGCGTGCTGAAGAGGCTCGCCAAGTCCGAGCGTTTGTCACTGAGCATCAGTCCGAATCGCCCGTGATCGTCGTCGGCGACTTCAACATGCCGTCATCGAGCAACGTCTATCGCGAGTCGTTCGGCGATCTCACGAATGCCTTCGAGTCGGCAGCGTTCGGTTTCGGATTCACCGCGCCGTGCAAACGCTTCCGGCACTGGCCGAGCAACACTCCGTGGCAGCGCATCGACCACATCCTGGCGAGCGACTCG
>CAZILR010000144.1:0-9894 GCA_964539995.1 uncultured Planctomyces sp. | reverse complement strand
CCTTGGTTTCCGCGGGGGTGTGGTTTTTTGGGGGGGTCGGGCGACCCGCGCCGAGCGCAATCACTCGTAGCGGAGCAGGCTGCACGAACTCACCCGGAGTCGTCACGTTGCCGCGCAGCAGGATCGGTACATTCGGCGGTTCGGCCGCGACGTCGCTCGCCCAAGCGATCCTGCCAGGACGCGCGGTCTGACGCTTCTGAACTTCGGCCACGGCGTCGGCGAGTGTCTTGCGGCGCGATTCGTATTCGGTGCGAAATGTTTTCAATGAAGCTTGAGCGGCCTCGTCCTGCGTGTGGCCGGTCGAGGACTCGACGGTGACGTTGTCCACGATGAAGCTGCGGTTGCAACAGAACTCGAAGCCGAAGCCGCCATCCGGCAAATCGGCGGCGGTCAGTTCGAGTGACCGCTCTTCCGGCAGCCAATCGACGAGTTGTTCGAGTTTGAATTTCTTGCCGCCGAGATTCGTGATTCGCACGCCGAAGTTGTGTCCCGGAACGTAGCCGCTCTTGCCGATGACTCCGCGCTGAGCTTGATCGGTGCCAGGATAGTCGAGGAACACGGCCGCTCCACCGGCTGGATTGCCATCGAACAAGATGTTGCCTCCCGCAGTCGCACTGTTGTCGTTGAAGTCGTGCAGGGCGAGGAAAAACGCGATCCGTTCGGCGGGCTTGTCGTCGGCGCTGACTTTGTTGTCGAGCAGATCGAACGTCGCCTGAATCCATTCGCCAGGTTTGTCCGGTGTCCAATCGAAGGCCCGCTTCGTCGAGATCCATTTGTCACCGCTCGGCCCCCCTTCGATGATCCGGAGTGTGCCGTTCGCTCGGACGGCGGCGGGAGATTCGATCTTCGGCGGGGTCGGGAGACCCGCGCCGAGCGCGTGCAGTGTTACGACTCCTGTTCCGCCTGGAGCGTCATCACCGGGAGCGGTGTTCGACCAATTCGCGAGGAACGTGGCTTCGGGTCCGTCGAAGTCGTCCGAGAACAAGACACCAGCGACGGGACGATGCTCGCGCAGCCAGCGAGTGAACTCGGTTCGCAGCGCGGCGACGTGAGTTTCCGCTTCGCGCTGCTGCGTCTCCCACGCTTCGACTTCGCCAGGCAACGAGGCGTGTGTGACTCGCTCGTTCGGCTTCTGCCACTTCTCGATGTTGAAGATCGGGTAGAGGTGCGCTTGCAGTTGGAAGTACTCGCGCTGCGTGATCGGCTCGAACTTGTGATCGTGGCACTTCGCGCACTGGATCGTCAGGCCGAGCAACGATGACGCGAGAATCTGTTGCGACCCTTCGAGGGCGTAGTAACGGTCGGCTTTCACCTCGTCGGGATTGCCGTCGCTCTCGCCTGACCCGTCCGGCCCGTTGCGGAGAAAGTGCGTTGCTTCGAGAGCGTCGATCATCTCCGGTGTCGCGTGCCGCTCGTGCTGCCGCGGGTCGAAGCCGCTGAGTTCGTCGCCAGCGATTTGCTCGCGGATGAACTGGTCGAACGGCTTGTCGGCGTTCATCGAGCGAATGACGTAGTCGCGATAGCGGTACGCCAACGGCCGATCTGAGTCGGCATTGAAGTAGCCGTTCGAGTCGGCGTACCCGGCGACATCGAGCCACCATTTGCCCCAGCGTTCGCCGTAATGCGGTGACGCGAGATACCGCTCGACCATCCGTTCGTAGGCATCAGGTGATTGATCAGCGACGAACTCTGCGAGTTCGCCCAGCGTTGGCGGCAGGCCGGTGAGATCGACGGCGACTCGGCGAATCAGCGTTGGCTTGTCCGCTTCCGGGTTGAGCGACAACCCCTGCTCCGCAAGTTTCGCCAGCACGAAGCGGTCGATAGGCGAGCGAACTCGCGATGCCTCACTCACGGCCGGCACCAACGGCTGGTGCAAGGTTTGAAACGACCAATGCCGCGAGACCGGTTCGACGTCGTCAGCCACGAGCATCGAGGCGATCCAAAAACTCGCGCAGACACAGAGGCTTCGCAGCACTTGGCGACGGTGGTCTGATCGGTGTGTCATCCGTGTTGGCTCCGTGGCTCGCACAGTTCGGTCAGGCTGGAAAGCCAGACTGCCGGGCGTGATGCTATCGACGTGGATCAACTCCGCTCAACCAGCCTCGACTTGAAGGAGACCACCGATGACCGTTTCACGCGCACTGTTCCTGTTTGTTGGCTTGCTGATTCTGACTGGCGCAACGCGACTCCACGCCGCCGAGCCGTTGCCGATGAAGTTGGCGTGGGAAAAGAACGTGCTCACGATCAGCGGCGAGCATGTGCCGGGCAAGGAGATCAAAATCTGGTATCTCGAAGCGTACTGCCGACCGGGATCGACCGACCGCGAATGGGGCAAGACGGTCATTCCGCACAAGACGGAACTGGTCTCGGCCAGCGACGACGGCCGACAGCTCAAGCTGAAGTGTTCAGTCAGCGACGGCGTGATGGTCGAGCACACGATCTCGGCCACGCACGACGAGATCGACTTTCGGCTGACGGCTCACAACCCGACCGACAAGCCCAGCGAAATCCATTGGGCACAGCCGTGTCTGCGCGTGGACAAGTTCACGGGACGCGATCAGAAGACGTATCTCGAAAAGTGCTTCGTGTTTCTCGACGGCAAGCTGGAAAAATTTCCGACGCGCGATTGGGCCACGCAGGCGCGGTACACACCGGGACAAGTCTGGGCACCGAAGGGCGTCAACCGCGACGACGTCAACCCGCGACCGCTCAGCAAGCTTGTGCCGAGCAACGGCTTGATCGGCTGCTATTCGGCCGACGACTCCATGTTGCTGGCGACCGCGTTCGAGCCGTACCAAGAACTTTTTCAAGGCGTGATCGTCTGCGTCCACTCTGACTTCCGGATCGGCGGCCTGAAGCCGAGCGAGACAAAAAAGATTCGTGGCAAACTGTACGTCCTGAAGAACGACGTCCCCGCGTTGCTGAAACGGTACGAACACGATTTCCCGGAACAGACGAAGTAGAGTGCGGTTAAACGACGCACAGACATGCCGGAAATCATTTGAACTACCGGTTGCTGTTGACCTGTGCGGCGGCGACTCCGAAGAGCGCACCTTCCAGCAGGTGTCGTTCAAAGAACGCTCCGCAGGCTTCCAGCTTGGTGTATTGCAACAGCAAGTAGTCGCCGGGTTGCATCAGCACACGCTCGTCGGGATGTCGCAGAGCGCGGTACAGGTCCACCTTGATCGGCACCTGCGAGCCGTTGGGCATCCTGCGGAGAATGACCGCTTGGCTGGCGCTGATGGTCACGTCGTTGTTGAGTGCGGTGATACCGCCGGTCGCGCGTGTGGCTCCGCTGGCGTTCTGGCCGGCTTGAGCGATCGCGACGGCTCCCAGCACGTCGAGGTCGTAGTCGCGAGGCAGCGTGTACTGACCGCCGCCGAGCAACCCGCCCGTGTAGAAAATCTCGGTGTCGCGAGACTCGATGAACACGATGTCGCCGTCTTCGAGAATGATGTCTCGCTCGGTGAACCGCGCTTGTTCGCCGGGAGCCAATCGCACGGGAATCTTCGTGATGTTTTGATTCGCCAGCGTGGAGTCACCGAACGAAGCGTGGCCCATCCAACTTTCGGCGGACATTTCTGACCAGTTGCCGGATGACTGAATCGGAGGCATTCCCGCTTGCCAGTTCATCGTCGGGGCCGTCATCGGCAGCGGACCACCGTACTGTCCCGCCGGATTGGTATTGAACGACGTCGGAGTGACGCGCTTCGGCGAATCGCCCGATTCAAAGCCGAGCACGGCGAGTTGCAAGCCGGAGTCCGCGGACATGGGCGAGAGGCGTGTCTGCGGTCCCGGAGTCGTGTCTTTGGGATCAAGCGGCGGCGGCTCTTGCACGGGCGATGTCGGCAAGGCCGGAGCGGTCGCGCCGGGAACGAGCGGCAGTGCGGGAGCGACGCCGTGGGGCACACCGTAGGAATGCCCGCCGCCCGGCAGCGGCGGAACTCCAAGCTGCGAGGGAGCGATGCTCCAACCGGAACCGGAATTCATCGGCGAGCCAGTTGCCAAACCGTCGGCCGCCGCGGTGCGGCGCTTGCTGCGAATGACGTAGATCGTGTTCTCAGCATCGAGTCCAGGCAAGCCGCCCGTCTCGGCCAGAGCGTGCAGCACGTCGTTCTTGTAGGCCGTGAGCGTGACCGCTCGGCCGGTGCCTCGTTTCAGCGTGCCGAGATTGACGGCTCCCACCTGTCCGGAACCGGTGGGCGCTTCGACTCCCTCTTGGCGAATGACGAGCACTCGGTACTGACGCGGTCGATGCAGGATGACCCACACTCGCTCGTTGCCCGATTGCAGAATCTTTTTATCGACGGTGTAAGCTCGGCGCACGGCGTCTTCGGCCTGCTTGACCGTCATGCCGCGCACCATCACCGCGTGGTGCAGCATCGGCAACGAGACCGTGCCGTCCGCTCGCACCGGAACGGGATAGCCCAACGCTGGCAAAGCTTCGTCGTTGGGATTGAAGGCCATGTTCACCGGCGGCAACTCGCCGTCTCGGCGCGGCATGACCCCTTCGATCGAGATCGCCAGCACGTCACCCGTGTCGAGGTGATACACGCTCGGTTGCGTCTGGCTGAGCAACGACAAGTCGATCGTCTTCTTGCCCGATCGCACCGGAGCTTTGACTTCATCCGGCACATACCGCGCGGGTACGCCGTCGATCGGACGAAACGCCGCGCAGCCGGAAAGGCTCAGCGATCCGGCCAGTGCTCCGCAAACGGCGGCGCGAGAGAACCGGCGTGTAACAAGGCGACGAAATTTCAAGAAGCGAATCACCGCGAGGCTCCTTCCGATTTGAATCCGAAGCCATTCATCCCGTTGAACTGCCGCCACGGATTGCTCGCCGAGGAACCTTGCTGCGGAGCCGCTGGTGGTGCGAAGTTCTGTCCGTTCATCGGAATCGCGGGTGGATTCACGAACTCATTGTTGGGAACGGGGATCGAGTATCCGCCGCCGTTGAGTCCGGGAATCGGTGCGTTCGGAACGGGGTACGTCGGGGGTGAGTAGCTCGGCGTCGGCGGCGCGTAGTTCGGAAATGTGGGACTCGGACTTGGCCCGCTCGACCAACCGCCTCCAGGAATGCTGTTGGCATTCGGAGCGGTCATTGAGGGAGGCGTCATCATCGGCATCTGCCCGTTCATGGCCGGCCCATTCATCGTGCCGCCATACGGACTCATCGAATGCGGCGCGACCGGATACGGAGTCGCGGAATACGGACTGCTCATCATCGGACTAGTGGGATACGCAGTCGCTCCGCCACCGGCCCCGCCGTAGTTCGTGTTGACGATCGGAGTCGTTGCGAACGATCCGCCACCGTCCAGGCCCACCGCGAGCCGATTGTCGCAACCGCGATACACTGAGGTCGGCACGGAGATCGTGTTCGCCGGCATGCAGCACTTCGCGGCGCTCGCTCCGGCTTCATACCCAGAGAACCAATCACGAGCTTTGTTGTGCCCCCAAGTCGTGCGATACGGAGCCGCCCAGTAACGCGATGGAGGCACGGCCGGCAACACGCCGCTGCCGCCGTTGGAGATGTCGATGTAGGCTTGCTGAAAGCCGTATCGGAAATCGCGGCTCGTCTCGCCGCAGTCCTGCTCGGACAACGCTCGATTCGCGGCTTTGATCGCCCCCTTCTTCACGGAGACGTGATCGCGAATTCCATCCGGCGGCCCGCAATGGTAATGCGGGTGGAAGCACTCACCCCGCCAGCCGTAGCTCAAGCAGTCACGGAACGAGCCGTTCTTCATCGGACGTTGATCGTCACGGTCGATCCAGCAGGTCTTACAACCCGCCAGCGCCACCATCAGTCCGATCGCAATCAGCATCCTTGCGAGTTTCACGTTCGCACCTTTTCCGTCGCCGCTGGCAGTTCGCCGGCGGCGGAAACGACCGCACGAGATCCATCTCGCGCGGCAATCCATCGCTCTCCAATATCGGACGCGAGATTGCCGATTCGACCGGTCCTTCCGGTTCTCGCAACGATTCCGAGGCGACCCGGCTCCCGGCCGCTGATATCGTTTGCCCAAATTGCCAGACACGAACGCCGCCACGAGAGACCACCGTCGAGGCCGAAATCCGTTCAAGTCCGCGAGTTCGTCGCCGGCGTAGCTGCAAGCTGCCAGCTTGCCGCCGAATCTCCACAAGCTGGCAGCTTGTGGCTACGTTCCTTGTCAGCCTCTAAGATCGCCGCGATGCGTACCCCTTTTCGATCCAG
Organism: uncultured Planctomyces sp.; assembly: GCA_964539995.1. Lineage (GTDB taxonomy): Bacteria > Planctomycetota > Planctomycetia > Planctomycetales > Planctomycetaceae > SXKJ01. The sequence goes on along the minus strand of CAZILR010000144.1, from coordinate 3,683 downwards.
GCCCCGAACCTCGCCGTCTCCGACCGGTCAACGTCCGCTCGATGCGCCAGAAGAAATTGAGTCGGCGGTGCCGATCAACACGCTCGGTGCCAGCCCGCTGATCTTTCGGAAACGGCTGCAAGATCAGCCCGATCCGCCAGCTCGTGGAGGGGACTTGATCGCCCTTGTCGGGCCAGAAAACGAGACTCTCGGTTTCGGCTACTTCAACCCGAAGTCCGAGGTCTCCGTCCGAGTGCTCCGCGCCGGAGCGATTCCGCCGGACGAGACGTTCTGGGATGGACTGCTCGACCGCGCGGTTCGCCTGCGACGCGACATCCTCAAACTGGACGACGTCACCGACACCTACCGAGTGATCCACGCGGAAGGAGATTGGCTGTCCGGCCTCGTCATCGACCGCTACGGCGACACACTCTCGGCCGAAGCCTTCGGGCTTGGATTGTTTCAACGCGGGCAAGCGATTCTCGAACGGCTGGCCCGCATCGTCGGCGCGAAACATTGGTTGCTGCGACCGGGGCCGTACACCGAAGCTCAAGAAGGCTTCACCGCCGAACCGGTAAGTTCACCCGACTTGCCGCGCTCGGTCGTTGTGCAGGAGTTCGGCACAAAGTTCCGCGTCGAGTTCATGGGCGGACACAAGACCGGCTTCTTCTGCGATCAGCGCGACAATCGCCGCCGCCTTGCCGACTTCACCGCCGGCAAGAGCGTGCTCGATCTGTGCTGCTACACCGGCGGGTTTTCGATCACCGCGAAACGACTCGGCAACGCGGCCGAAGTCACGGGGGTCGATCTCGATGAGCAACCGCTGAAGATCGCGCGCGGCAACGCGCAGCTCAACGCCGTCAAAGCGAACTTCGTCCAGGCCGACGTCTTCCCGTACATGCGCGACATGATCCGCAACAACCGGCAGTTCGATGTCGTGGTCCTCGATCCGCCCAAGCTGATCCGCAACCGAGCCGAACTCGACGAAGGGACGCGCCGCCACTTCGACCTCAACCGGCTGGCCATGCAACTCGTCAAACCAGACGGCCTGTTGCTGAGCTGCACTTGTTCCGGCTTGTTGCAAGAGCCGGACTTCTTGCGACTGCTGTACTCCGCCTCGCGACAAGCCGGCGAAGCGATCGGCCCCGCCGACGACAACGGTTTTCAACGCCGAGGCCCACGCGACATGCAAATCCTTTTCCGCACCGGTGCGTCCCCCGATCATCCGGTCTCCGCCAACTACCCCGAATCCGACTACCTCAAAGCCGCCTGGATGCGACTGAGCTAATTTTTGATTTTGGATTTTTGATTTTCGATTTGAAATCAAAAATCCAAAATCAAAAATCGAAAATCGAAAATCATCAAATGCCTCTCGAACACAAAACCCACACCGTCGCCGCCGAAGAAGCCGGTCGAGTCGATCTGATCGTGAAAGCGATCACCGGCCGATCACGCTCGCAACTACGCGGCATGTGCATGAACGGCTGCCTCAGCATCAACGGCCAAGCAGTCTCCGAGCCAAGCACCGCCGTCAAAGAAGGGGACGTCATCGACGTCAAATTCGATCCGCAGCGGAAGTATCGCGAAACGTGGCTCGGCAAGTTTCAGGGCAAGTCGCCGCAGGACAAGTTCCAGTGCAAGACATTCAGCGTCGTTTTCGAGGATGACTACCTGATCGTCGTTGACAAGCAAGCCGGCATCCTGACCGTGCCGACCGAGAACCAAGAATCGCGGACGCTCGTCGATGAGGTCTCGCGTTATCTCGGCGGCCAGAACCGAGCGCTCGTCGTGCATCGGCTCGACCGCGAGACCTCCGGCCTGCTGGTGTTCGCGAAGCAGTCCCAGATCGCCGGAGCGTTGCAGGATCAGCTTCGCCTGCGTGCGCCCGACCGCGTGTACCTCGCGCTGGTCGCTGGCGTGATGAAAGAGGATGCGGGCCAATTTGAAAGCTATCTCGCGACCAGCAAGCGGCTCAGCCGGTACTCGGTCGAGAACCCCGATGGCGGCGAGCACGCCATCACGCACTTCGCGGTCGATGAACGGCTGGCCGACACGACGCTCGTGCGCGTGAAGCTCGACACCGGCCGCCGAAATCAAATCCGAGTGCATCTCGCCGAGGCCGATCACCCGATCATCGGCGACCGCCGTTATCGACCGAATCTCTCAAAACATCCCGACTGGCCACACACACGACTCGCGCTGCACGCTCACATTTTAGGATTCCAACATCCCGTGACCGGCGAAGATTTGCGTTTCGTGTCCGAGATGCCGCGCACGTTTCAGACCTTTGTGAAGCTGCAACGCCGAGCCGCGAAAGAATCGTTGGATATTTGAGATTGATGAATGGCTATTGGCTATTTGTGATTGCCGGAACCCAAAATGGCCAATAGCCAATCATCAATATCCAATTTCATTCTTTCCAACAATTGGAGTAGCAGCCGGACAACGTCGTCACGTTCGCCAGAACATGGGGCACCGCTCGCCCACTACGACTCATCCTCTTCCTCGGTAGAACTCGCGATAGCGGTCGGCGGCAGCGCGGCCAGCAGTTCCTGGCCGCGAGCCGACAGTGCCAGCAACTCGCGCACGCAGACGTTCATCGACTTCACCGCCTGCTGAAAATTCGTGTGCGTCGAAGCCTTCGACGCATCGATCGCGAATTGCTCGGCCGCTTTGCGAAGCTTGCCAACTTTCTTATTCAGCATCCGCACATAGCCGACAGCGTCGGCCTGCCGAGTCTCCAGCGCTCGCGAGATGTCGAACACCGAGCGCACGATCCCCATCAATTCCGGGTAGTCGTCGATCTCCTCGCCATGCTTGATGAAGGTCCGCACCATCCAGGCATGAGCCAGCACCTCATCACAGCGTTGGACGACGTCAGAGAGGCCAGTGATCGGAGAAAAGTCAGTCATCGTTCGATGGGTTCACTTTTTTCGAGGTCAATCACCGTCAGCGGTACTTTCATCTGAACCGCCGGTTTCGTCTCGCCGCAGCCGTGACAGCCGCCTCCGCCACAGCCTGCGGATTGGCCTCGCCACCATAAAAGCGTTCGACGGCACAACACCGCCAGCGCGACTGCCACGCAGACGAGTGCCACCAGCGTTTGTGTGTCGAGGTTGGACATGGCCGCCATTGAAGTTCACCCCACCCTGGCAAGCCCGGTGGGGAAAACTGATTGTCAAAACCGAATCGCCACTTGGTACGTCACCAGCGCGGCGAAGTACGCCAACAACGTCATGTAGCTGAACGTCACGATCGGCCAGCGCCAAGAGTTTGTTTCGCGGCGAATGGTCATCAGCGTTGCCGCACATTGGGCACACAGCGAGAAAAACACCATGATCGACAGCGCCACGGGCACGCCGTAAACCGGCCGGCCATCAGGCCACTTCGCCTCGCGAATCGCCGACCACAACTGCTGATTGCTCTCGTCCACGTCCTGGCCAAGTCCGTAGATGATGCCCAAATTGGTCACAACCAACTCGCGAGCGGGAAACGACAGCAGCGTCCCGACTCCGATCTTCCAATCCCAGCCCAGCGGCCGAACGATCGGCTCGATCAAATGACCGAGCCGCCCGAGGAAACTCTGCTCAACCAGCGAGGCTCGCAAATGGTTCACTTCCGCACGAGCGTCGTCGAGCGGCTTCAGTTCCGCGTTGAGGTCGGCCAATCCGCCTTCCGTGGTGGAGAGTTTCTGCTGCAACTCA
>CAZILR010000143.1:0-9897 GCA_964539995.1 uncultured Planctomyces sp. | reverse complement strand
TGCATCACTCGCCCGAAGCGGTCGGTGCCGCCGATGCTCTGCTGCAAGACCCGCTGCGCGCCGATCAGGAATGGTTTTACTACGGCGTCTACTACTGCACGATCGGCCTGTTCCAAGTCGGTGGCCGCCATTGGGAGCAAGGCAAGAATCACTTGATCCCGCTGCTCTTGAACCTGCAAGCCGAAGACGGCAGTTGGTCCGGTCGCAACGGCCAAGAGCGTGGACTCGGCACGGTCTACGCGACCAGCCTCTCGGTGCTCGCGCTGTCGGTCGAGTACCAATACCTGCCGATTTATCAACGGTGAGATGGCAATGAGTTGGACTGCTTGGTTGTTTCTCGCAGCCGTCGGTTTTTGTGTCTTCGCCATCCAATTCCTTCCCGAAATTTTGCATGTTCCTGGGAAACTGTTGGATCGGTTGCCTCCCAAGGTTGGCATTGTGATTCTTGGTGTCGCGATCGTTGTGTGTGCGTTGGCGGGCTTGGCCATGAGGTTTATGTGACACTAAATGAGCATCCGCATGGGATGTAGGCTGCGATTGAAGGGATTCAGCACCAAGCCGAGCTCCTCCAGCGTCACAGCTCCCAGCAAGGCTTCGTCGCCGTCCTCTCCCAGCACGACTGGAGTGTGACAGTCCCCCAGTTCCAGTTGCAGATGACACTCACCAATGTGACGGTCGATCGTCGTGCCGTCTGCCAGGACGAATTGGGCCACTCGTTTTGGTTTGAGCTTCAGGCTCTTCCAGACCGGCTTGGGCAGAACGGTGTAGTTGGCCCCGCTGTCCACCAGGAATTTCAACTCGGCCTCGCGACCCTTTCCCGCCGACACTTTCCCGGTAACGTAAGTGATGCCCATAGCGTTGATCCTCGCGACGATGTGAATAATCGGCTTAGCATAACAGCCCGCCAAGCACGGAAGAATCCCGTATGAAACTTCGCAGCACTCGTTGGTTTTCTGACCGTGAAGAGCAAGCCTTTCAGAATCGGGCCGCATTGCGGTCGATGGGACTCAACCCGGATGACTTCGCTGGAAAGCCCGTCATTGGGATCGCGAACAGTTGGAGTGACCTCAACAACTGCAATGCGAACCTGCGCGAGTTGGCCGAAGCGGTGAAGCGGGGTGTGTTGCTCGAAGGAGGCTTGCCGCTGGAGTTCCCGACGATCTCGCTGGGCGAGGAGTTCATGAAGCCGTCGGCGATGCTGTATCGCAATCTGATGGCGATGGACGTCGAGGAAACTCTGCGAGCGAACCCGATCGACGGTGTCGTGCTGCTGTGCAACTGCGACAAGACGACGCCGGCGCAGCTCATGGCGGCGGCGAGCGCGGACTTGCCGGCGATCCAGCTCAACGGTGGCCCGCGAGCGATCAGCCATTTTCACGGCGAGCCGATTGGTTCGGGGACCGACCTGTGGCGTTACTCGGACGAACGCAGGGCCGGGCGGTTGTCGGATGCCGATTGGAAAGACCTCGAAGCGTGCTACGGCTGTGGAGTCGGCGCGTGCAACACGATGGGGACCGCCTCGACGATGACGTCGCTGTCGGAAGCGCTCGGCATGATGTTGCCGGGAACGGCCAGCATTCCGGCGACGGACGCTCGGCGCATGCAGGCAGCGACCGCGACGGGCCGGCGGATCGTGCAGATGGTTCACGAAGACTTGCGGCCGTCGCGAATTCTCACGCCGGCCTCGTTCGACAACGCAATTCGAGCGCTCTTGGCGCTCGGTGGTTCAACGAACGCGGTCGTGCATTTGATCGCGATGGCCGGACGACGAAACATTCGGCTGCCGCTGTCATGGTTCGATGAGTTGGCGCGGACGACGCCGTTCCTTGTGAACTTGATGCCATCGGGACAGCACTTGATGGATCGGTTCCACGCGGCGGGTGGCTTGTCGGCCGTGCTGGCGGAACTCTGCGGGCGGTCTGTGCTGGACGAGTATGTGAGTCGCTTGGCAAATGGCTCCCTCACCCCGGCCCTCTCCCAGAGGGAGAGGGAGGAAGGCTTGTTGAATCTCGACTGTTTGACAGTCAGCGGTCGGACGCTTGGAGAGAACATCGCGCGTGCTCGCAGCTTTGACCGGGACGTGATTCGTCCGCGCGAGCAGCCGCTGGTCGAGAGCGGATCGCTGGCGGTGCTGACCGGCAATCTTGCACCGCGCGGGGCGATCATCAAAGTGTCGGCCGCGTCGCCGAAGCTGATGCAACATCGCGGCCGAGCGGTGGTTTTCCACGACTACGAGGACATGCTTGCGCGAATCAACGACCCGGTATTGCCGGTCGATGCCGACAGCGTGCTTGTGTTACAGAATGCGGGACCGAAGGGCGTCCCCGGTTTCCCGGAGTGGGGCAGCATTCCGATCCCGACGAAGCTGTTGCAGGCGGGCGTCACCGATGTCGTACGCATCAGCGATTCGCGCATGAGCGGCACGGCGTTCGGAACGGTCGTGTTGCATGTCGCTCCCGAAGCGGCGGACGGCGGGCTGTTGGCACTGGTGCGCGACGGAGATGAAATCGAACTCGATGTTGCTTCGCGCCGTCTGCAACTGCTCGTCGATGATGCCGAGATCGCTCGCCGCCGAGCGACGTGGCAGCCTCGGCCGATCCAGCACCAGCGCGGGTATCCTCGGCTGTACATCGACCATGTGCTGCAAGCGGACGAAGGCTGTGACTTCGATTTCCTGCGGCCGTTGAGCGACGCCGAGCTGGAATTCGTGCAGCCGGTGGTCGGGCGGTCGTGACGCTTTTATGTCTTCGCCCCACCGGGCTTGCCCCGGTGGTTCAACGGTCTCTGCACGACTTGAGCTTCAGCGCCCGTCCATTTCGGAGTAGTGCAAAAACCCGCGAGCCACTGGGGCAAGCCCGGTGGGGGGGAAGTATCGTGGTTAGCCGCGTTCGCGCAGCGACACGAATGCTCGCGGGGCCGGGCCGACGTATTTTGCTCGCGGAGTAATCAGTCGGTTGGCCTGCTGTTGTTCGAGGACATGTGCCGACCAGCCGGCGACTCGCGCGGCGGCGAACAGCGGTGTGAAGAGTTCGGCGTCGAGGCCCAGCATTCGATACAGCCGCGCAGTTGGCCAATCGACGTTCGGACGAAGTTGCTTCTGCGACCACATTGCGGATTCGAGGGCGTCAGCAATTTCTTCGAGGCGGCGCTGCTCGGCCGTTGTCGCGAGATCGCGGCAGATGTCCTTCAAGACAACGGCTCGCGGGTCGGGTCGGTCGCGGTAGATACGATGCCCGAAGCCAGCGAGGCGGCGTTTCTTGGCGATTGCATCGCGCACGAACTTCTCCGCCGTCAACGGCGACTCGACGGACAGCAATAGGTCGAGCACATCTTCGTTGGCTCCACCGTGCAGCGGGCCTTTCAACGCTCCGACGGCGGCGGTGATCGCCGAATGCAAATCCGAACCGGTCGAGGCGACGATCCGAGCGGTGAACGTCGAGGCGTTGAATTCGAGATCGGCGTAGCAGATCAGCGATTGTTCAAGTGCCCGTTCGTCGCGCGCGGATGGGATTTGGCCGGTGAGCATCGACAGAAAGTTTCCAGCGAAGCTCAGTTCCGGGTCGGAGTCGGCCAACTCCTCTCCGCGCGTCAGTCGATGCCGCGCGGCGATGAGCACCGGAACCTGACCGAGCAACCGAATTGCCTTGCCGAGATTGGCGATGTCATCGGTCTCGTTGGCTTGTTCGTCGAAGTGGGCGAGCGTGCTGATCGCGGTGCGGAGCGTGTCGATCGGTGCGATGTGCAGCGGAATTTCTTGGAGAAGTTGAATGATCGCCGAGGGGACTTCGGAGGCTTCGGCCAAGATCGCTCGGAAGTCAGCGAGTCCTTCGGACGTCGGCAGTTCACCGTGCAGCAGCAGATAGGCGACCTCCGAGTACGTCGCGTCGTGGACGAGGTCTTCGAGGGCGTAGCCGCGATAGTGCAGGCCGTGGTCGAGCGTGCTAATGGCGGTCTCGCCTGCGATGAGTCCGTCGAGTCCAGTGGGGGTTGGCTTCATGTCGGTCAAAAGTAGTCGTCATCGCTCTGCGTGACGAGCCTTTGGCGAATCGCTGCCGGTTTCAAGAAGGCTCATCACGCAGAGCGATGATGGCTACTTTGCGCGACAGCGAATCGGGCCTCAATAGTGCGGCGGCTTCTCGGCCTGCGGGTCGCGGACTTCAGGAACTTCGGTCGAGAGCGTGACGACTCGTGTGTCCAACAGGACGAGTTCTTTTCGCAAGGTGTCCAACTCGGCCTGCTGCCGGAAGACGACTTGGCTGAGTTGCTCGAAGTCGTGTTGCAAGTGCGTCAGCAGGAGTTCGACGCTCGTCAGTCGGTCTTCGGCGGCGGGCATGGAATCTCAGATTTCAAATTTCAGAGTGGGATCACGGCCATCGACTTTCGGCCAATAGCCATCGGCCAGACAAGAATTGTGTCGGCCGGGCATGGTAGGCCGCGCGCGTGGAAACTCAAGCGGCGGTTGCGATACGCTCGCGGTGTCATCTTTCAAGGAGCCTGCGAATGCGAGTTTGTCGATCGGTCTTGAGTGCTTGCTGTTTGATCGTGTTCTTGGCGGCGTCGAGTCGCGCGGACGACAAACTTCCTCGCTGGCAGTTTCGACTGAGCTTCCCGAAGGAGGTCCGAGCCGAGCCGCTCTCTGGCCGAGTCGTGTTGTACTTCAGTCAGACTCGGCCGCAACCGCGCGAGCGATTGAGTTGGTTCAACCCGGAAATCCTCGTCGGCCGAGACGTGACCGATTGGAAGCCGGGTGAGCCGCTCGTCATCGACAGTCATGCTCCGGACGAAACGACGACGTGTCCGAAGCCGGTCGATCAACTCAACCTGGCCGGCTGGAAGGTCCAGGCGGTGGCTCGATTCAATTCGTGGGAACGGAAGGTCGGCGATGGTGCGGGGAACGGGTTTTCGCCCACGGTGGTCGTGCCGAACGACACGGGGACGATCGACTTGCCGATCACGCAGTTGATTCCCGAACGACCGTTTCCGGAAAACAACTGGTGCAAGCTGCTGCGTGTGCGATCGAAGTTGCTCAGCGAGTTCCACAAGCGAGAGGTGTTCTTACAAGCCGCCGTGTTGCTGCCGGCGAGTTACCACAAGCAGCCGGAGCGAAAGTTTCCGGTCATCTTCACGATCCCCGGCTTCGGCGGCACTCACTTTGATGGCGTGCGGGCTGAGCCGATCAACGAACAGAACGAGCAAGGGGTCGAGTTCATCCGGTTGATGCTCGATCCGAGCTGTCCGCTGGGGCATCACGTCTTCGCGGACTCGGCGAACAACGGGCCGTGGGGAACGGCGCTCGTGAAGGAGTTCATCCCGGATCTCGACAAGACGTTTCGGACGGACGCTCGTCCGGCTGCACGATTCCTCACGGGACATTCCTCCGGCGGTTGGTCGAGTCTGTGGGTGATGGTCTCGCATCCCGATGACTTCGCGGGAACCTGGAGCACCTCGCCCGATCCGGTCGATTTCCGCGACTTCCAGCGAATCAATCTCTACGACGGCGGCGACAACATGTACTCGGATCGAGCCGGTACACGTCGCCCGATCGCGCGGCGCGGACAACAAGTACTCTTGTGGTATCGCGACTTCGATGTGATGGAAGAAGCACTCGGCACCGGCGGTCAGCTTCACAGCTTTGAGGCGGCTTTCAGTCCACGCGGTCCCGACGGCAAGCCGATCCGCGTTTGGAATCGTCAGACGGGAGCGGTCAACGCCGACGCCGCGAAGCCGTGGGAGGCTTACGACATTCGGCTCGTCCTTGAACGAAACTGGCCAACGCTCGGCCCGAAGCTGCGCGGCAAGCTGCACGTCCACATGGGCGATCTCGACACGTTCTATCTCGAAGGGGCGACGCGATTGCTCGCCGAGAGCTTGAAGAAACTCGACAGCGACGCGGTCATCGAAATGCACGCCGGCCACGATCACGGCAGCCTGCTCACGCCACAATTGATGGGCCGGTTGCGAGCGGAAATGGTCGCGAAGTATCTGTCGGCCAAGAAACCGTGAGCCTCACGCATCGAACTCAGAAAGTGCCGAACGATGAAATCAAAATCGAAGACGTTCATTTTCTGGTGCTTGTTCATCGGAGTGTTTTTGGCCCTCTTGGCAAGTCGCGGAGCAAAGACGGAACGCGAGACCCCGACTCCTGTCTCCGACGAGTTTTTTCGACAGGCGCTGGAGCGAAAGGAAATCGAGAGTTGGACATTGGAGCGAGGCCGAATCGTCTTTCGGAAGCTAGATCAGCCCGGCCGATTCTTGACCGCAACAAGATACAACGCCGATGTGATGAAGCGACTCGCGGAGGCGGACGCTTACTACGATCAGCCAGAGTATGTCGTGTCTCAGCGACAGTCTTCGAATCCTTGGACGGAGTTGGCGATCTACAGTCTTCTCTTGATTGGGATCATCGCCGCGCTGTTTTGGTTCATCCGAAAAATTGGCGGCGCTCAGGGGCAAAACATTTTCGCTTTGCGGAACAGCAAGGCTCGGCTGGCGGAGGAAACGAGCAAGGTGAAGTTCGACAATGTTGGCGGGTGCGCGGAGGCGAAGCAGGAGTTGTCAGACCTCGTGGACTTTCTGAAGTTACCACAGCGGTGGATTGATGCGGGTGCTCGATTGCCGCGCGGGGTGTTGCTGGAGGGGCCGCCGGGGTGTGGCAAGACGTTGCTGGCGAAGGCGGTCGCGGGGGAGACTGAGGCGAAGTTCTACTACACGTCGGCGTCGGAGTTCGTCGAAATGTTTGTCGGCGTCGGCCCGGCTCGTGTGCGGGACATGTTCGAAACGGCCAAGAAGAATGTTCCGGCCGTGCTGTTCATCGACGAGCTGGATGCGATCGGACGGCGACGCGGTTCGGGAGTTGGTTTCGCCAACGAGGAACGCGAGCAAACGCTGAATCAAATCCTGGTCTGTATGGACGGCTTCGAGGCTTTTGACCGTGTGGTCGTCATCGCGGCGACGAATCGGGCGGACATTCTCGACAAGGCGCTTGTGCGAGCGGGGCGTTTTGACCGCCGCATTCCGATTCCGCCGCTGACTCGTGAAGAACGAGTCTCGGTGCTCCAGATTCACACTCGGTCGAAGCCGCTGGCCGAGGGGCTGCCGCTCGGCGAAGTCGCTGACTGGACCGACGGCAATTCCGGTGCGGACCTCGAAGGTCTGGCGAACGATGCGGCACTCTTCGCGGTGCGACGATCTCGCGGTAACGGCGAGCCGACCAGGATTCAGCTCGACGATTTTCGTCAGGCTCTCGAATCGCGACGGCAGCATCGAAAGTCGATTGATGCCTTCGATGCCGTGCTGTTCGAGGCGACCACACAGCTCGCGGAGCCGACCGGACGAGCGGTTGTCCGAGCGACTCTCCAGGACAACTCCACCGTTGAAGGGGAAGTTGTTTGGGTGGATCCCTGCTTCCTGAAACTGCGTCGGACGAGCGATGGACAGCCGACCGTGATTCCGAAAGGACAGGTCGTCCAGATAGAAACGCTCGATGGCACGACGGCCATCGCCGCCGATGACGTGAAGGTGGATCGCAGTCTCGGACGTGGGCCGAGCTTCGCGTGAGGTGCTCCGTGTGGCAGGACTTGATCATCGAACGCTTGATCTGGTGGATTCCGCTGGTCTTGTCGATCACCGTCCACGAGTGGGCACACGCCGCCAGTGCCTCGTGGCTGGGAGACGACACCGCCCGGCTGCTCGGCCGCAATACGCTCAATCCGCTGGCACACATCGACCCGGTCGGCACCGTGCTGCTGCCTCTGTTGGGCATCCCGTTCGGCTGGGCCGAGCCGGTTCCGATCAATCCGATCCGGTTTCGTCGAAACGTCAACATGAAGCTGGGCGTGTTGATCGTCGCGATCGCCGGGCCAATCTCGAATTTTTGTCTCGCAGGACTCTGCTGGCTGCTGCTGAAACTTTTGGTGGCTGCTCAGTTCGGCAATGCGGAGATTCTTGAAGGATTGTCGAACGTAATGGCGCTGAATCTGGTTCTCGCAATCTTCAACCTGCTACCGATCCCGCCACTCGATGGCAGCCGCGTGGTCGATTCCCTGATGCCCACCGGCTGGCGTCCGCTGTGGAATTCGTTCAGCCGATTCGGGTTTGTCCTGTTGTTGGCTCTGATTCTGATTCCGCAATTCGTGCTCGGCTTCAACCTCATCCATTGGTTCTTGCAGACATCGTCGTCTCGTCTTCCATGAAAGCTGTCCCCATGCAGTCCCAACCGCTCAGAGCACCAACGACCGATCCGACGTCAATCTTCGAGCACTTTCGTGGTAGCTACGGCACCGAGTTGTTGACAGCGGCGGTCGTTGAGTTCGATTTGTTTGGCCGGTTGGCCGAGCAACCGAAGTCATTCGACGAACTGCGTGTGGAGATCGGCTTGCACCAGCGACCGGCGGTCGTGTTGTTCACGGCGTTGAGGGCGATGGGCTTGTTGACGACGGATGGAGATGAGCGGCTGATGCTGACCGCTCAGAGTCACGAGCATCTCGTGCCGGGAGGCGAGTTCGATGTCAGTGGCTACATCGCTCTGGCCGGACAAAGCCCTGGTGTGCGCGAGATGATCGAACGGCTGAAGACGAATCGCCCGGCAGGGGCTTCTGATTCCGATGAGGGGACGGCGTTCATTTATCGCGAGGGGACCGAATCGGCGATGGAAGCGGAAGCCTCCGCGCGGTTTCTCACGTTGTCCTTGGCCGGACGCGCGAAGAATGTTGCTCCCGTCTTGGCGGAACGAGTCTCGCTGGATGGGGCACAGACACTGCTCGATGTCGGCGGCGGTTCGGGCATCTACAGCATCGCGTGGCTGCGGCAGCATCCGGCGTTGCGAGCGATCGTGTGGGATCGGCCGGAGGTTTTGAAAGTCGCTCGCGAAATGGCCGAGCACTACGGCGTCGCGGATCGGATGGAGTGCACATCCGGTGACATGTTCGTCGATCCGGCCCCGTCGGCGGATGTCGTCGTGCTGTCGAACATCCTGCATGATTGGGATGAGCCGGAGTGTCGAACGCTCGTCGAACGCTGCGCTGCGGCGTTGCCGTCGGGCGGACGACTGCTGATTCACGATGTACTGCTCAACGACGATCACAGCGGGCCGCTGCCGATTGCGTTGTACTCGGCGGCACTGTTCACGCTGACCGAAGGCAGAGCGTATTCGGCTCGCGAGTTCCAATCGTGGCTGATCGATGCGGGACTGGCCTTGTTGCCAATCACGCCAACGCTCGTGCATTGCGCGGTCGTCGGCGGTCGGAAATGACAGTACGGAGGCTCAATCGTCACGCGAGTTCAAGACGCCGCTGAATCGGAACAGATAGTACGCCAGCGTGAGAATGGATTGCAGCGTCGCCGCAACGTAGGTCCAGCCGGCGGCGTTGAGCACGTTCCGCACGGCCAGTGCGCCTTCTTCATCGACGATGTTGAGTTGACCGAGCAACCGTTTGGCGCGGTTGCTGGCATCGAACTCGACGGGCAGGTTGACCAACTGAAAAAACACGATCATCGAGAACGCCACCAGGCCAAGGATGATGAGCGAGGGCTTTCCGAGAACGGCTCCCAGCATGAAAAGAATAATCGAGAGTGTCGGGCCAACTTGAGCCGCTGGAACGGCCGCGTTGCGAACGACCAACGGCGCGTAGTGCGCAGCATGTTGCAACGCATGACCCGCTTCGTGGGCGGCGATGCCAACCGCCGTGGCCGTGTGACTTTCGTAAACTTCCGGGCTGAGCCGCAGAACTCGCGAACTTGGGTCGTAGTGGTCTGACAGCCAACCGTCGGCGACTTCGACTCCGACCTCGTGGCAGCCGGAACTATCGAGGATGTGTCGCGCGGCGACGGCCCCGCTGAGCGGCGCGGGGACTTGCATACCGTGGTGGTACGCGGCTTTGACACGCCACTGTGCCCACA
>CAZILR010000142.1:0-9957 GCA_964539995.1 uncultured Planctomyces sp. | reverse complement strand
GCTCCCGCGAGGCAGAACTGTGGCCATCGACTCACAACGGAAATCAACTTCAACGCACTTGGAGCGATCAGATCATTGACGATCTTCTGACTGTTGCTCCGCCTCGCGGGAGCGAGGCGGCTACGTTCACGCGATCCAAGGGGCGGCAGTATAATCGGCCGCGACAACGACGCCGTGAAATCTTGATGAACTGATTTGAAATGCCAACGCCCCTTGAAACCACCAGCGAGGTCACTCAGGAAATCCTGCGGCTGTTCCGCGAACGTGGCGGCTCGCAGTACGGCGGCGAGGCGGTCACACAGCAGGAACACGCCCTGCAAGCCGCGTTCTTCGCCGAACGGGAGCAGACGGACGCGACACTGATCACCGCCGCATTGCTGCACGATGTCGGCCACTTGTTGCATTCATTGCCGGACGATGCTCCAGATCAAGACGTCGATGACCGACACGAGACGCTCGCGGCACGCTGGCTCGCGAAGCGGTTTGGGCCGGCAGTTGTCGAGCCAGTGCGGCTGCATGTCGCCGCGAAGCGATATCTGTGCGCGATTGATCCAAACTATCAGCGGCAGCTCAGCCCGCCATCGGCCTTGAGTCTGAAACTGCAAGGTGGCCCGATGTCCGACGACGAAGTTCGTGAGTTCCAATCGCATCTGTTTTGTGAAGCGGCCGTCCGCCTGCGACGCTGGGATGACGCCGCGAAGGTGCGTGACCTCGTGACGCCACCACTCGAACATTTTGCAACATACCTCGATCAAGTGTGCCAGGCAGGTGACTCGTGTCGCAGCTAGACGTGGGTGTGATCGGAGCGGGAATCGTTGGGCTGTCTCACGCCTGGTCGGCCGCAGAGCGCGGTCATCGCGTCACGGTCTTCGAGCGATCTGATCGCGCCAGCGGCGCGTCGATTCGCAACTTCGGAATGGTCTGGCCCATCGGCCAACCGGCCGGCGAATTGCACGAGACCGCGCTGCTCAGTCGCGAGCGTTGGCTGAAGCTCAGCGCCGCCGCGAACATCTGGGCGAATCCGTGCGGCTCGATCCATCTCGCGCACCGAGACGATGAATGGGCCGTGCTACAAGAGTTTCAATCGAAGTCCCAGAGGCTTGGCTATGACTGCTCTTTGCTCGCTGCGAACGAAGTGCTCGCTCGCACGCCGGCCGCGAACCCAGACGGATTGCTCGGCGGCCTCTTCAGCCCGACTGAACTTTGCGTGAATCCGCCCGCGACGATTCGCCGCATTCCCGAGTGGCTTCACAAGACCTACGACGTGCGATTCGAATTCGGCATGACGATCACGCATATCGAAAGCGATTCAGCGAGAAGCGCGGACGGCCGTCGCTGGAATTTCGACAGGCTTATCGTTTGCGGCGGCTCCGACTTCGCGACGTTGTTTCCCGAAGTCTTGGCTCAGTCCGGCATGAAACTTTGCAAATTGCAAATGCTGAAGACCGCGCCGCAAGCCGCCGGCTGGCGCATCGGCCCGCATCTCGCGAGCGGACTCACGCTGCGGCACTATCACAACTTCGACGTCTGTCACAGCTTGGTCGCCGTGAAGCAGCGTGTCGTGGCCGAGTCGCCGGAACTCGACCGCTTCGGCATTCACGTCATGGCCTCACAGAACGACGAGGGCTGTGTGATTCTCGGCGACTCGCACGAGTATGACAGCGAGATCGAGCCGTTCGACAAATCCGTGATCGACGGATTGATGCTCCGCGAATTGCGAAAGATCCTCCGCCTGCCCGACTGGACGATCGCCGAACGCTGGCACGGCATCTACGCAAAACATGAGACCGCTCCGATCTTCGCGTCCGAACCGATCCCCGGCGTCTTCATCCGCACCGGCACTGGCGGAGCCGGCATGACGATGTCCTTTGGCCTTGCCGAGCGCGACTGGCAACAATGGTCACAGACTTTGTAGGTTGGGCACTCTTGCCCGACCGCTCAACAGGGACGGGCAAGAGTACCCATCCTACGGAATGAATCGCATGACCTCGCTCCAACTTCCGCTGAAAGCCGTGATCCTCGATTGGGCCGGCACGACCGTGGACTACGGCAGCCGAGCACCCACGCAAGTCTTCCTCGAAATCTTCCGCCGCCGAGGCATCGAGATCACCGAAGCCGAAGCGCGCGGCCCGATGGGGCGTGCCAAACGAGAGCACATCGCCACAGTCGCTTCACTGCCGCGAGTCGCCGCGTTGTGGTGTCAGAGCTACGGCCACGAACCGTGCGACGCCGACATCCAAGCCATGTACGACGAATTTCTGCCGCTTCAAAAAGAGGTGCTGGCTCGCGGCTCCGACGTGATTCCAGGAGTCTCCGCCGCCATCGCCACTTGTCGCCAACTCGGATTGAAGATCGGCTCGACGACGGGCTACACGCGCGAACTGATGGACGTCGTCGCCCCGCTCGCCGCACAGCAAGGCTACGCTCCCGACGTCATCCTCTGCTCGGACGAAGTCCTCGCCGGCCGCCCCGCTCCGTGGATGAACTTCCGCGCCGCCGAACGCCTCGGCGTGTTTCCCATGAACTCCATTCTCGTCGTCGATGACACTCCCGTCGGCATCGAAGCCGGCCGCAACGCCGGAGCCATCACCGTCGCCGTCACTCGCACCGGCAACTCTCTCGGCCTCTCGATCGACGAGACCGCCGCGCTCTCCACCGACGACCTTAACACTCGCCTTGCCATGATCGAACAAGACTTTCGTAACGTCGGAGCAGATTTCATCATTGGCTCGGTCACAGAGTTACCCGACTTGATCGCCGATCTTTCGTGGAATGCACCTCGTTGAGCCGATGACGTGACTACGATTGCTAGTGAAACCGTTGCATTAGAGTTGCATCAACTCACAATCTTTTGAGTCAAACTTCGTCGCATCCAAACACTTCGCAGTCTGAAGCCAGCTCAAACAGTGTCGATACGACCTCGCTCCGCAACTTCAATCAGTAATCACTTTCGAAGAAAAAACCTTGCCCGCAGGGTTTGCGAACAAGACTTTCCACGTCAGGGAGCCAGGACGCTCATTGAACTCCTTTGTAGACGTTTTGCAGGGGTGTCGGAATGTGGATGAGAATTGTGACGGACCTTACTGGCACGGCCGGCTGATTCATGAATTCGCCAGCCGTGTGGTTTGCCAAGTGCTCTTGTGCGAACCGCGAATTTGGGCAGAATGTCTCATGTTTTGGCGGGCCTAAACTCCTATTCATCTTGCCTGCGAATTCTTCCGATCTAAATGCCATGACCTTCAAGTCGCGAACACCTTCCTGGTTGTGTGTCTGGCTGAGCTGCCTGTTGGCGGCGTTGTTGCCGTCCGCGCCATTGATGGTGTGCTGGGCACAGGAAGAGGTTCGCTCGGAAGCGAGCGACCCGGTCGAAGGTGATCCCACCGAAGTCGTGAGCGAGGTCACGCTGTCGCATTCGCGAACCGAGGATCGACGGACACAGCGAGGCGAATCGCACGCACGATCCTCAGCACGACAATCTCTCCCCACACGGACGCTCCAGTCGATGACGGCTCCGTTGGGTGGTCAAGGATCGCATTTGGGGCGTTCCCCGCCTCTGCATTGCTGATCCCAAAATGCCCGGACCTGCCGGCTGTTGGAGGCAGGTCCAAGTGAAGGCACCGCAAGCACGCGGCAATCGAGGGCATTGCTGAGAGACCGCAACCGCTGAGCAAACTCGGCAGGCGTGTCTTTTCCGCAACCCTCTCAACGAGGCACGCACGCTTCAGGCGGTGCCGTTCTGGCAAGAGACGCTTGGCTTTGTCCGTTCGACGAATCGTCTGCGGAAAAGTGTGGTCAGCGCGGCGGTGTCAAATCCATTTGGTTCGGTTGCTTCGTGGGCAGGTTTGCTGATCGTCCCGAAGCGCGAATCCATGTCTGTTCACGAGCGATTAGTGAGGACAACGATGAGCGCAAGCATGATTTGGACACGCTTCAAGCAGTTCAACACGTTTTGGGACAATCGGTTTGAAGACGTGACTCGCGAGACTTGGCTCACCACGACTTACCGGGACTTAAGTGCCGGACTGATCGTGGCGCTGACGGCGATTCCGATGGCGATGGGATTCGCGATGGCGATGGGGATGCGTCCCGAACAGGGGATCATCGCCGGTGCGCTGGCCTGCATGGTTGGCCGGACATGGGGCGGATCGAAGTATCAGGTCTATGGGCCAACGGCCGCGTTCATCCCTGTGATCGGCGGGCTGATTGGCAAGTACGGCCCGGCCGCTGGAGGAGATTTCGCTCAGGCACACGGATTTCTGGTGCTCTGTAGCATGATCGCCGGCGTGATTCTCATCGTGATGGGACTGCTCGGCATGGGGAGGTACGCGAAGCTGGTCCCCAATTCGATTGTGGTCGGGTTCACCGTCGGAATCGCCGTGGCGATCGCGTTGTCGAACATCGGTGAAGCGCTGGGGCTGAAGCAGGAGATTCGCGGAAAGTTCTTCGAGAAGATGTCGCTGATCTGGCAGCATCTCGGCGAGTTCAACGGCTACGCCTTGTTTCTGGCACTGTTCACGTTTGCGTTCACTCGCCTCTTGTTGAAGGTGTCGATCTTCATTCCAGCTCCGCTGCTGGCGCTGGGGCTGAGCACGCTCATGGCGGCGACCGTGTTCTCTGGCAAAGGAATCTCGTTGGTCGCGGACAAGTACGGACACATTCCCACGAATTTCTTTGTCATCACGCCACCGCAACTTCCGACGGTCACCGGAACCGTGATTCTGGACCTTGTCTATTTTGTGTTGGCGATCGTGTTCGTGTCGGGCGTGGAAAGTTTGCTCTGCTCGTCGATGGCGGATCGCTTGGCCAACAATCGCAAGACGCCATTCAATCCGGACAAAGAGTTCTGGGGTCAGGGACTCGTGCAGATCATCACCCCGCTGATCAACGGCTTTCCCTGCACGGGAGCACTGGCTCGCACGGCGACCAGCATCAAGGCCGGAGCGGTCACGCCGCTGGCCGGTTATTTCAAAGGTGTCCTGAAAATCGGAATGGCGATCTTCTTGGCACCGTGGTTGGAGCAAGTCCCGATGGCGTGCATCGGCGGCATCCTGTTGTGGGTCGCCAGCAACATGGTGAAGCCAACGGAAATCCGCGAGGTCTGGAATCACAGCCGATTCCACGCCTTTCTCATGGTTTATACGGCCGTCATGGTTCCGTTGACCGACTTTCTGGCAGGAGTGCTTTCCGCTTTGGTGATTTACGGCGTGCTCTTCAAGTTTCTCGATAAATCACCAGCGACCCATTCGGCAACAGTTGTGACACCGCTCATCTCGGACGCGAATCCAGAAGTCGATGCGGCATGAGTCGGCCAGTCCACTTGTTTCTGCGACCACTCGTCCTTCCAAGGAAATCAGGCCATGAAACCTCTCGATTGCGTGACGGTCGGACTGGCGATCAACGACAACGACACGCACCTCCTGCAATACGCCCGGATGCTGGCGGGCCTGGGAATTGGCAAGACGTTTCGATTCGTGCATGTCGCGACCAAATTGGATCGCCCGGACGGCGTGGATGGACCAGAACTGATTCAACGAATGCGAACCGAAGTGGCTCGACATTTCGACGACTCGGCCGCGCGTGTGCAATGCACGTTTGATGTCCGCGAAGGTGAGTGCATTGATCAGATGTTGTCGCACCTAGAGCACCATCCCACGGACGTGGTGCTGGTGGGGCACCGGATTCCGACCGGCGGAAGACGCTCGCTCGCGACGCGACTGGCGATGCTCTCCCCCGCATCGGTCTGGATGATCCCGCATGGTGTGCCGTGCCAGATTGGGCGTGTGCTCGCACCAGTGGACTTCTCGGCACACTCCGCCGACAGCCTCAGTTTGGCTACGCGACTGGCACAACTCGCTGGCCTGCCGGAGTGCCTGGCGCTGCATGTGTTTTTTCATTCTCCGCGCCCCGCCTACGAAGAAGTGGTGATCGCGGACAAACACCGGGAAGAACGAGCCTACGAACAGTTCATCTCACCTCTCGAACTTCACGACGTGCTCGTCAGGCCGATCTTCGAAGAAGAGAGTCAAGTGACCCCAGCGATCCTTCGCGTGGCTCGCGACCGCCAGTGCGACCTGATCGTTATGAGTACGCGGGGGCGCAGCACTGCCGCATCAGTCCTGCTGGGCAGCGAAACCTCGCTGGCGCTCAAACAATCCAGCGTTCCCGTACTGGCCGTGAAGCATCGCGGCGCGTTTCTGAATCTGTTTCAGGTGTTGCAGGATCAGAAGCTCTGGTCGCGATCCAACACCAAATCCAACTGAGTCCTTGCTCCCGTTGACCTTTCGATCCCCACATTCAAGGCCCTGTTTCTCCAACCAAGAAGGTGTTTTTCATGGACAAGATTCTTCAAGGCGTACACGAATTCCGGACGCAGATTTACCCCGAACAAAAGGACTTCTACAAACGGCTCGCTGCGAAGAAGCAAAAGCCGAAGGCGCTGTTTATCACCTGTTCGGACTCGCGTGTGCTTCCCAACATCATCACCAACACCGAGCCTGGAGACATGTTCCAGATTCGCAACGCCGGCAATCTCGTGCCTCCCTACGGAGCCTCGCTGGGCGGGGAAGTGGCGACAATCGAGTACGCGGTCACGCAGTTGAACGTCAAACATTTGATCGTCTGCGGACACTCACAATGTGGCGCGATCCAGGCTCTGCTGAAGAACAAAGTTCCGGAAGACCTCCTGGGCTTGAAGGCGTGGTTCCAACACGCGCAGGCGACCCGTCAAATTGTAACTCGCAAGCACTCACGCAAATCGGGCGAATCGCTGCACGTCGCGGCCGCCGAGGAGAATGTGCTGGTGCAGGTCAACAACTTGAGCACTCATCCTTGTGTCGCCGTGGGATTGGCTTCGGGCGACGTGCATATTTACGGCTGGTACTACGACATCGCGTCCGGAGTCATTCGCCAGTTTGACCAATCACAGGGCAAGTTCATCGACTTGGAGGATTCCGCACTGGGCACGTCGCCGCTTCCGATTCGCGAATGGTGATCTTCAATGTTCAGAGACGTTCATTGACGAGGTCATCGTGGCTGAATTGAACGAAGACTTTCATCGGCATCGAGCTCCGGCCTATGAGCAATGGCTCAATCTGTTTCAAGCCGACTCGGCGGCGACGATCCAGCAGCATCCAGATTTTCTGTTTCACGACCTGCGAACGCAGAGCGAACTCCGCGATCGGCCCGGATATTTTCTTTCGCGCTCGATGACCGACGGAACATCCTGGGCCGCGGGTTTGGTTCCCAAGACGGTGACATTGCCGCGAGCGGTCGGATTGGGGTTGCGTCGCCGGGTCCGTGGCTACCGGTTGGTAGGCAACCGTTTGTTTGGTCACGGGTCAGGCGAACTTCAACGCGAGCTTTGGGAGGAATTGGAAACATTCCTGTCGGAACAAGACATCGATTTCCTGTTGATCGAGGATTTGCTGCGCCCGTCCCCGACGTGGGACTTGCTGATGTCCCAGCCGTATTCACGTTACCGTCTGGACAGTCTGACGAACTGGACGCCACGTTCGAGGGTTCGGCTGCCCAAGAACTCCGATGACTACTGGCGCAGCTTCTCCAAGAACGCGCGTAAGCAGAACCGTAAACTCTTGGACGACAGCCGCAGGTACACGCTCTGGCGAGCAACGGAGGTTCCCCAAGTCGCGGATCTTCTGACGGCGGTGAAGAAGGTTTCCGAAAACTCCTGGCAAGCCAACCGATTGCGAATCCATCTCTGCCAAGATGAAACCAAATTTGAACTGCTGACCTTCTTGGCAAAACAACGTGCGCTGCGTTCGTACGTCCTGTTCGATGGCAGCACGCCGATCGCCTTCGAGATCGATTATCAATTCAATGGCTACTTGATGAGCGAAGACGCCGCTTACGACAAACGGCACGCGAAACACTCTCCCGGCCGCTCGTTGCTCTTGCGAGTGCTAGAAGACTTGTTCGAGCATGACTCTCCTAATTTGTACGACTTCGACGGCGGAGACTGGGACTACAAACGTCGTTTCGCGAACGACCAGTCGGAAAGCGTTAAGGCCTGGCTGGTCAAACGCAATCTCCGCTTCGGTCTGATCTCGGCACTGCTACGAACCGGTCGCGATCTGCGTTCGTCCGCTCACCGGCTTCGCGAATACCTGCGACCGAAAATCCATACACCAAAGACACAGCGAGCCGAGGCGGGATCGCCTCGGCTCGCCGATGGTGTTGGAGTTGGAGTTCACGATTTTCGCGAACTATTTCGATTCCGGCGGCAGCGGTTTCGACGGCGCTGGAACCGGGACGTATGCCGGATCAATGGCCGGTGCGACCGACTCGCGAGTCTCTGGCGTCGGCTGGAACAGCAGGATGAATCCACCCGCGCCACCGCCGCTGATGGCGTTGGCGTTGTAGATGTACTCGGCGTTGAGGGCCTTCGCGATCTGCGTTTGCACCTTCTGCAAATGCGCCGCCGTGTACGGATCGAGGTTGCCCGGAGCTTCCTTCAGAATTCGCTCCACGTTCGCCTGGACCTTCTTCACCTCAACCAAGGCCAGATTGGCGATGGCTTTGCTGGCTTCCGTGTCGATGAATTTCGGCGGCAGGGTCAATTCGATCAGACGATCGAGATGCTCCTGCTGCAAGTTGCGGCGCAGGCTGCTGATCATCGGGACGCGCGGCGTGTGCGGTTTGTCTGGGTTCTTGTCCGCTTCGCGCCAGACGTTTGCCGTAATCAGGGCGAGCACTTCTGGCAGAGTGACCGCGTCTTGATCTGGTGGGATCGTCAGTTCGTTGTCGTAGATGCGACGCAGCGTCGTCGGCCGCAGCAACGACGACATGATCGAAGCTTGGAAGCCGGCGATCCGGTCGTTGATCGGCCAAGTCACGTCGGAACTGTCGAAGCTGTCGCCGTCGATCCACTTGTCCTTCGTCATCCGAGCCAGCAGCGCCGGCGTCAGGCCGAACGCGCCATCCTCGAACGTATTCTCGATCGTGAACTTCAGAGCCTCACGTTGCATCGCGGCGGGGACTGGTTCGATCGGAGCACGACCGTTTTTGTCTCCCTTCTTGTCGCGATTGACGAATGCTCCACCCAACCAGTTGGCCATCATGCCGACCGTTGACATCTGCATGGTGAAGGTCAACTCGTAGCCTTGCCGCGCCTTGGCCCACGACTGCCCGTCTTTGACGAACTTATCGAGAATCTTTTCGCGGTTCTTCTTGATCAGTCGGCTCTGATTCTGAGCGTAATCGAGCGGGTTCTTGCTGAAGTCGTACCGACGAGCGAGCGGGTCCGGCCCCATCGTGTCCTCATCGGTCGCGTAGACGAGTTCCGGCTCGGCAACGCGGTCGAGGATCGGCTTGAGGTCGCTCGCGAGCGTGTAGCCGTACTCGATGGCCCACATGTCGTACGGGCCAACGCCCGTCATCGACCAATCCCCCTGAGCCTTGTTGTTCGGATCAGCCGGGACGTGCATGTTGATAGGCAGGTACTCCATGACCGAACCGGCCAGTGGCTTCTTGCCCTTGATCTCGTCGCTATTGATTTGGGCGAGCGTGTAAGCGCTCGACGCTTTGAAGTTGTGTCGCAGGCCGAGCGTGTGCCCGACTTCGTGAGCGACCAATTCCGCCAACAGCGGCCCGATGAACGATTCCGGCATCCCATCGAGCTTCGGCTCTTCAGGGGCAGCCGGAGCACCACCCGGTGCGGCCGGTTGCTGCTCGTCGATGTTCAGTTCCGCCATCTCGAAGGCCATGCGAGCCATCGCGAGGTCGAGCATCTTGGCTTGTCCGGCCATGCACATGCCGTTGACTTGGCTAGTACGGCCGAGCAACCCGTCCATCGGATCGTCGCCAAACAACTGAGTGCGATTCGCCGACAGCGGATGACCCGCGAACGGCGTCGCGGCATCGCGTTGAATTTGCTGAGCGACATGAATGCGTTGCGACGGGGCGGCGAGACGGACTCGCGGATCCCAATTCGGATGCTTC
>CAZILR010000141.1:9544-9966 GCA_964539995.1 uncultured Planctomyces sp. | reverse complement strand
ACGACTCCCAGACAAATCCCGATTCCGCCACACAGCGCCGTCGGAGCCTTGTGGACTTTCCGATCCGCCGGCTGATCGATCAATCCGATCTTCGGGGACAGGACACGCATGGCTCCAGTCGCCACCGCCGACACCAAAAAAGCCGGCACCACGCACGCCAGTACGAAAAAAATCATCTCAGTCCTTTGCTCCGACGGTTCATCGCATCGTCGCAGTTCAGCCTGGAAACGCAACTCCGGCCATCTACGCCGCAAACTCTTGTGGCGATGGGCTGTTTGGAGCCGATTCGTTGTCGGCCGTCGATCGGAAATGCGTCTTGTCCCCCCACGCCGATCAGGAATACAACGCCGCCCCCAAGTAGGTCAGCCTTTCCAGGCTGCCCCAATCAACCACAGACGTCGATTGCCAATTCCGGTCAGGCT
>CAZILR010000141.1:0-9520 GCA_964539995.1 uncultured Planctomyces sp. | reverse complement strand
GACCCATGTTTCATCGACTGCGTCGTTTGTTCTGCCCCGACCTCGCCATTGATCTCGGCACGGCCAACACGTTGGTCTCGGTGCAGGGCGAGGGTGTCGTGCTCAACGAGCCGTCCGTCGTCGCGCTCGAAAAGGGGACGCGGCGAGTGCTCGGCAAAGGGACCGCCGTCGGCAAACTCGCCAAGCAGATGCTCGGCCGCACGCCCGATTCAATCACCGCCATCCGCCCGTTGCAGGACGGAGTCATCACCGACTTTGAACTCTGCGAGGCGATGCTGCGGTACTTCATCCAAAAGGCGTCGCGTCAAATGCGCGGCTTGAAACCACGAGTCATCATCGCCGTACCCGGCGGCATCACGCCCGTCGAAAAGCGAGCCGTCTTCAACAGCGCCGAACGAGCCGGAGCCGGCCGCGTGTACCTGATCGAAGAATCGAAAGCCGCCGGCATCGGAGCGGGGCTGCCGATCTCCGAACCGATCGCCAGCATGGTCTGCGACATCGGCGGCGGCACGAGTGACGTCGCCATCTTCAGCCTCGGCGAAATCGTCGCCTCGCAATCAGTACGCGTCGCGGGCGATGAACTCGACGAGGCCGTCGTCGAATATCTCAAACAGCGCTTCTCGCTCCGCATCGGCACGCCGACGGCGGAGAAAGTCAAAATCCAAATTGGCAACGCATACCCGCTCGAACAAGAACTGACGATGGAGGTCCGCGGCCTCGACACGATCAGTGGCGTGCCGCGTAAGGCGGTCGTGACCAGCGAGGAAATCCGTGAAGCCCTCCGCGAACCCGTCACTGCGATCCTGAACTGCGTCAAGAACTGCATCGAGCAGTGCAAACCGGAACTCGTCGGAGACATCGTCGATCATGGAATGGTGCTGACCGGCGGCGGAGCACTCTTGCGCGGACTCGACCAACTCATGAACGAACAACTCGGCATCCCCGTCCGAGTTGCCGATGACCCGCTCACCACCGTCGCTCGCGGCACCGCGATTTGCCTCGACCACCTGTCGCAATGGCGAACCAGCCTCGACGACGGAGCGAAAGATTTCTGAATCACCAGCAAAACTAACCCGAAGCGTCAGCGAGGGCGAACGCTTCACCGACGCCGAACCCCAGGATCGTTGTCACTCGGAGCACTCGCCCTCGCTGACGCTTCGGGTTGGTTGACGTTCATTTCATGCCCAAACTCATCACCATCCTCTGTCTCGCTGCCGCGATCGGCCTCGGCTTCGCGCCGCCGAATGTGCAGAGTTGGTTGCGATCCGCGATTCGCGATGGCTTTCAGCCGGGGATGACTCTCGCCGCAACCGCTCAACAGTCGGCCGCGAGACAACTGCATCAACGATTCGTGGGTGACGACGAGCAAAAACTCTCCGAACAACTCGCCACTCTCCACTCGCAACTCGCCACTCTTCAAAAGCAGCTTCGTCGCGAGCAACTCGCTCATCAGCGGACTTTCGATCAGAAGTTGCTGGCTCTGCAACGGCATGACGACGAACGGCGGCCGATTGATTCGCCACCACTGATCGTCCCACAGGTCATCGAGGCCAACGTGCTCGGTGAGGAACTTGCCGCGTCGTGGCGAGGCGGAAAGTTGCTGAATCGCGGAACGTCGCATGGCATCGTAGAAGCGTCGTTCGTGCTCGATGCGAACGCCAAGCTGATTGACCAAGGCGAGGACAGTGGACTCGCCGCCGACTTGCCGGTCTTCGCGGGAAGCTGTGTCGTCGGCAAATTGCAACACGTCGGCCACTGGTCGAGCACCTGGGTTCCACTCACCGACAAACGCTTCAGCGGCCGCGCACGTCTCGCTCGCGTGACTAAAGACGGATTGATCTTCGGATCAGACGGCCTGCTGATCGGCAATGGCAAAGACGCTTGCCGACTGACAAAGATTCGAGCCACCGAACCAGTCAGCGAAGGAGACGAAGTCTTCGCACTGGAAACTCCCGGAGGCTTCGAGACACCGCTGTTCTACGGCACCGTGACTCGCGCGGAGTTGGCCGACGGTGCGACTCATTGGGATATCGAAGTCCGACCGGCGATTGATCCGCAAACCGCAAGATCGGTCAGCATCGTGCGGCCGATGGTGAATCCGAAACGATTGGCAAATTGAATTTGACAAGGTGACAAGGTGAGTGGGTGACACGGTGAAGGAACGAAATCGTTTTCCTCACCGTGTCACCCCCTCACCGTGTCACCCCCTCACCGTGTCACATGAAACACCTCATCCTCCTCATCACGACATACCTCGCCCTCGCCACACAAGCGGCGTGTGGCACCGCGATCGCGATCGGTGGCTGCCGGCCGCCGTTGATGTGGTTGCCGGTGGTGCTTGCACTGACGTGGTTCGGCGATGCGCGTTGCATTGTCTGGACGGCACTGATCGGGTTGTTGGCCGATGGCTTGGGGGGCGGCCGATTCGGTGTCGAGATGCTCGCCGCGACGCTGACCGCCGCACTGACGATGTCATTGCGACCCGACGAAGACATTCGTTCGCGCGGTGCTTGGTTCGTGTGGCAGTTCGCAGTGATCGGAACCGGTCTCGTGTTGTCGAGCGGACTGAACAGTGTCCTGTCCGACGGTCCCGCCGTGACGATGGCGTCGCTCGTGGCACTGGCGGGCGAAGCGGCCTACGGCAGCGTTGTCTTCGCGTTGCTGGGGACTTTTACGCGACTGATCCATCAGCCGGCGGGCGCTAGCCCCCGGTTGAGCCGAAACCGGACGCTAGCGCGTGCCGGCTGATTGGCATTCGTCCATACAAGGACGCCAACGGAATTCACCATGCGTAACCGCCCCACTTCGATTTTCGATCGCAGCTCGGATCGCAACGGCGGTTCGGCGTTCGACGTCGATGCCGAGCCGGGAGTGCGGCTCGTTTGGCTATTCGTCGTGATGACGTTGCCGCTGCTTGTCGTGGCTGGACGATTGATTCACCTCCAAGGCTTCGTGGCCGAGGGCTTCGCGGCCGAGACTCAGCACGAGATTGAATCGGTCGAGGCGATCCCGGCTCGAAACGGCCGCATCCTGGCCAGTGACGGAACCGTGCTGGCGTTGGACGACGAGCGTCATCAACTGCTGGTCCACTACCGTTGGCTCGAAGAACCGCCGAACGAGGATTGGCTGCGACACGAAGCGATCTCTCGATTGAGTCGTTCCGAACGCCGTGACAAAGAGAAGGTCGAGCAGGCGAAAACCAAGGTTCTGGCTCGGCGCGACGAGTTGTGGCGGTCGCTCGCTGAACTGACCGAGCACAACCCCGACAAGCTGACGGACCTGCGCGGCCGAGTGCAGCAGCGCGTCGAACGAATTTACCGGCTGGTTGATGAGCGGCGTGAAACAACACGGACGAGCGATCAAAAACTAGCCCGAAGCGTCAGCGAGGGGTTCGAGGGACGCGACTCCGACACCCCCTCACTCACGCGTCGGGCTGGTTTCGTCGAGCAAACTTGGAGCGTCGTGAAGCACGAACTCACAACCACGCCGACGCGAGAACGGCGCGAATCGCTGCGCATCTCGGAACAGTCCGACTACCACCTGCTGCTCGACGACGTCTCGCTGGAGGTGGTCGCCGAGATCGAAACGCACCCGGAGCAATACCCCGGCGTCCGCTCCGGCGTGACGAACCGGCGCGTCTACCCACTTGGCCGGGTCGCTCCGCACTTGGTCGGCTATCGAGGCGAGATCAACGCGGACGAACTGAAGGCTCGCCACGAGCGATTTCCGAACGGCGATCCGCTGGATTATCAGCCTGGCGACTCGATCGGACGTTCCGGCATTGAGCAGTCCTACGAGCACGCGCTGCGCGGCGTGCGTGGACAGCGGAAGATTGTGCGCGATCGTCACGGCACAATCGTCCGCACCGAGGTTGTCCGTCCGTCGAAATCGGGTCGGGACGTTGTGCTGAATTTTTCCGTCGCGTTGCAAGAGCGGGCGACGACACTGTTGGAGGAAGCCGTGGGGCAGGGTTTCATCCTGCCAGACGCACAGGACAGGCACGTTGAAAACGTGCCCCACGGGGGGTGCATTGTTGCGATCGACGTGCGGACGGGAGCGATTCTGACAGCGGCAGTCGCGCCGACGTTTGATGTCAACGACTTCTTGAGTGGCAGCGAGGATATCCGGCAGGCGTTGAACAGCGACTCTCGGCGACCGATGTTTCCGCGAGCGACACAAATGGAGTTGCCACCCGGATCGGTGTTCAAAGCGGTCTCGGCGGTCGCGGCGATCCAGAGCGGTCGCATCGACCCGGATCGGCAAATCGAGTGCATCGGGTATCTCAAGGATCCGAACAAGTTGCGGTGCTACCACAGTCAGGCTCACTACGGCACCGACTTGACGATGGCGATCGCTCGGTCGTGCAACGTCTATTTTTTCAAAGCAGCCCAGACGCTCGGCCCGCAACCGTTGGTGCATTGGGCCGACGAATTTGGCTTCGGCGAACGGACGGGAGTCGATCTGTTCGGCGAGCGTCGCGGTCATGTGCCTCGGCCACCAGAGCGAGAGCCGAAAGGACGGACGAAAGAGTCGCCACCAATCGAACTGGTGAGTGCGTCGAACACGCTGCGGCCCGGCTCTCCCTGGGACGAGCGTGATTCGACTCGCACAGCCCCGCCGGCCAGTCGGACAAAGCGCGAGCCGTGGTACGACGGAGACACGCTCGGCCTGGCGATCGGGCAATCTCGGCTGACGGTCACGCCGTTGCAGATTGCTCGGCTGATGGCCGCGGTCGCCAACGATGGCTGGCTGGTCACTCCGCATGTCGCTCGCGAGCTGTCCCATGTTGGCGAGCCGCAATCGTCGCTGCCAATCGAACCGGAGCGACTCCGCATTCCAGGGCTGTCCGCCGGAACTCTCGCTCGCGTCCGTGAGGGCTTGGAGCAGGTCGTCGCTCACCCGCAGGGAACCGGCTTCAAACACGTCCGTTTGAAAGAGGTCGCGATCGCCGGCAAGACCGGCACGGCCGAGATCGGTGGCGGTCGTGCCGATCATGCGTGGTTCGCCGGCTACGTCCCGGCCGATCATCCGCGAGTTGCATTTGTCGTCGTGCTGGAACAAGCTGGCTCCGGCGGCAAGGTGGCGGGACCGGTTGCGAAGCGCTTCGTGGAGTTACTGCTCGATCAAGGGCTGGTGCGCGGGCAATGACACGGTGACAAGGTGAGGGGGTGACACGGTGAAGGGGCAAGACTGCGGCTTTGCATTTTCACCTTGTCACCCCCTCACCTTGTCACCGTGTCATCGCTCGCCCAGCCAGCCAAGTCGCAACACATGAAACAAAACCGAGTCGAGGGCAACGTGGCAACCTTCGGTCGTGTGATTGCCGAACATCGCTTCGAGCCGGGCAAGCTCGACGAGGTGCTCGCGTTCTTGAAACGGACTCGTAGCGAGTTGCGGATGCTGCGCAGGGTGCGCGTGTCGCGCGAGTGGGTGCGCATCTTCGACGTCAACGGAGATTGGTTTGAGGTCTCCGGCGTGGGCTATCCCGATGCGGATGTCGTCGCGGTGCTCAAAGCGGTGAACACGCCGTTCAATCCGGAAACGATCCACCAGCCGGTGCGGGAAGAGTTCAAGGAGTTTCTCACCAGCCGGCGGTATGCCTGGGCGGCGGATCGGGTGATGTGAGGAAGTGACACGGTGAAAAGGTGAGGGGGTGACAGGGTGAGTAAAGACAGGCTGCCGCCTGAGTCCTTCACCCTGTCACCCCCTTACCGTGTCACCTTGTCATCATCAAGCCGGCTCAAATCGTCCGTCCGGATAGCGGCGCATCCCCACATCGGCGTGAACCGGTGGGACACTGAAGACTTGCAGGCGGACGGATTGCTCGGCGACGACTCCGGCGATCGTGACGTAGCTGCGTGCCCACGAGGATCGCGTGTCACGCGGCGAGGGAAACGCGCTCCAGACCAGCTCGCTCACTTTGTTGAAGTGTGCCATCAGTTGTTGCAAATCGAACTCAAAGTTGATGTGCCGAGCTTCACCATCATGCCGGCCTCCGACAATCTCGTAGGAGCCGAGGTACAGGCCGACGACCCACGAGCCTTCCACGAAGTTGCAGTCAAAACCGACACGAGCGACACCAATCAGCGGATCGAACAGATCGGCGATGCTGTCGATGAAGTGCGTCAGCCACTCCGGGCGGGTTTCGCGTTTGGCGGCCGAGCGATCTTGCTCCTCCGTATCCAGCTTGGTCAGAAAGTGCTCGATGGGAAGATGATGTTGGCTCACGATCGGTCTCCGGGTTGCGTCATCCACGGCTCAGGGTCACACAGATATCGGGGGCGGATGCCCTAAGCCTTCTTCGCAATTGTGCCTCACGGAATCGTTCGTGCCTCGTTTTGCTGAACGAGTCGCAAGATACCGGCGTTACGGCGTCTCGCGGCAACAGAGTTGACGGTCAGGCCAATCGAGGCCGTTGTTCGGGTTTGGCAACCTGTGCGGAGCACGCGGCGAACGGAAGAAACGATCAAGCCGGACGGGGCGAGCTTGCGGTGTCGAGGCGGTTGGTTGCCGCTTCGCACCAAGAATTCGTGGACCAATCGCTTCCGCTCTCCGTAAGATGCGGACCAACCGCAGACGGGAATCTCGCATGAGCACGGCTCTCGAATCACAGTCGCTCGATCAGACACGCTCAAATGTTGTGTCCGAGTTGATCCCCTACGAGAAACGCCTGGACCAGAATCCGAGGTGGGCTTTGACCGAAGGCAGCGTGTTCTTTGAAGACAAAGGTGCGGTCCAGCAGGCGATGCGGCGCATCGCGAAACGCCTGGAAGAACTCGGCGTGCCGTATGCCATCGTCGGCGGCATGGCGTTGTTTCAACACGGCTTTCGGCGGTTCACCGAGGATGTGGATATTCTGGTGACTCGCGACGGGCTGAAGACGATCCACGAGAACCTGGAAGGCCGCGGATATTTGCCGCCATTCACCGGCAGCAAACATCTGCGCGACACGGAACTGGGAGTCAAAGTCGAGTTCCTGGTTTCCGGTGGCTATCCGGGTGATGGCAAGCCCAAGCCCGTGGCCTTCCCCGATCCAACGGCCGTGGCCGAGGTCATCGACGGCAGAAAATACATCCGTTTGACCTCGCTGTTGGAATTGAAATTGGCATCCGGAATGAGCAGCGAGCAACGGGCCAAGGACTTGATCGACATTCAACAACTCATCAAGGCGGCCCACTTGCCGCTCGAACTTGCGGACCAACTCGATCCCTACGTCCAGGAAAAGTATCGCACCTTGTGGTCTTTGGAATGGCCTGCCGGACGACGTTATCTCCGGGGCTGGCCGCGCGAATCGCTCACGCCAGAAGCGTTCGACGGATTGCTGGCGGAGGGTTTGGTCGTCGATGCGAATCGCAGTGCCGATGCGCAATTCGTGTTCTTGGCGACAACCGATCCGAAACTCGCCTTCCGCTACGACATGCCCGACGAGAGCGAGTACCGCGAGTAGGCTGGCTGAAATGTTTAACCGCAACGCCATTGGCGTGCGCGGGAGTTGTAGGCCAGTGCCCACGCCGATGGCGTTGGGGTTAAACGATGCCGGATTAGGCGGAGCGTTTGCGAACGGTTCGTAGTCGTCGCAGCTTGCCTCGTTGCTGGACCGGCTGATACAGCCAAGCTCGCTGTTGCTTCCCAATCGTTTCCCACAGGTTGAGCTTGCGGAAGCAGAACGCAATCTTTTGAGCCAACCAGCGCGGCACGTCGGCAGCGATCGCCAGGTCGGCGGTTGTGAATGGTGCTCCGCAACAGAGCTGCTGGACAGCTTGTGGAAACAGATCGAGCAATTCCTCGGCGGATCGGATCACGCGCCGGTCTTCGACGCTCATGAGGCAGCGATCCTCAATGGCGAAGTCTCGCTGACGTGGCCGTCGCTTGGGGCGAGGAATGCGGAACTCTTCTTCGGTGATCAGCAGCAATTCCAGCGTCAATTTCGGATGTGGGAACGCTCCGAGAAAGTGGACCAGTTCGCCAAAGACATCGGGAAAGTCTTGTCGGCGCGGACTCCAACGACGTGAAATCTCCGCGCCTCCACGCCGCTGGCGGCGAACGATCTGCTTGCGAGCCGTTAGCGGTTTGACGACCGTGACCTCGAAACCTTGTGCGAGCAAGTCGGCGATCTTTCGCCGAATCGCGAACAACGACGCCACCTGCACTTCGATCAGCCGTCCGTCCACAACCGCGTCGATGCGATAACCGGCGAGCGTTTGCTCTTCGGCCTCCTCGTTCCCAGAAACGAGCCGTTTCAATTCGCGATGCAGTGACGTCTCCATGCGCGGGTTGTAGGACAGACGCAAAAAACAACGCGAGACCAGTCGAGAAGAACGCGATTCTTCAACGTAGCCGTCATCGCTCCGCGTGACGAGCCTTTGACGGTTGACTCCACGGTTGGCTAATTGATCGTGTTAGACAAACTGTAGCCCGACCCCTTGTGGGTCAGGTGATTCCAGATTCGACGGTTGTATGGGGAAAACATCGAATCCTCCGACCCACAAGGGGTCGGGCTACAGACACCGCAATTTCAACAATTAGCCAGCCGTGCGGTTGACTCACGGAGGCTTTGAGGCGTTTGGTGCCGTGTCCAGTATGGCTCGTCACGCGGAGCGATGACGGCTACGTTCTTGCGCCATCAGCGAAACGCCGATGAGCACGGCGAAGCCGAGCGGGATCGTCACGATGCCCGGCTGGCTGAACGGGACCAACGCCTTCGCGGGATCAATGCCATACACGTCTTTGAACGTGTCGGCGGAGAGCAGGATCCAGCCCAGCGACGAGATCAGGCCGACCGTGATCGCGGCGGTGATGCCTTGCTTGGTCGTTCCCTTCCAGAAGATGAGCATGATCAGCGACGGCAAGTTGGCGGACGCGGCGACGGAGAACGCCCAGCCGACGAGATAGCTCACGTTCATTTTCTCGAACAGGATGCCCAGCACGATGGCGATCAGGCCGACCACCACGGAAGCGATTTTGGCGATGCGGATTTTTTGGGTGTCGGTCATTTGCATTTTCAGCAGAGTGCCGCAGACATCGTGAGCGACGGCCCCGCTGGCGGCGATGATCAGGCCGCTGACGGTTCCCAGCACGGTGGTGAAGGCGATGGCCGAGATGATCGCGAACAGCCACTCGCCGAAGCTCTTGGCCAACAGCGGGGCGGCCATGTTGCTGTTGGTCACGTCCAAGGCCCCGCTGGTCATGGCTCCCAGGCCGATGTACAGCGTCAGCACGTAAAAGAACCCGATGCTGGCGATCCCCACGATCGTGCTCTTCCGAGCACTCGCCTGGTCCTTGACCGTGTAGTACCGGATGAGAATGTGCGGCAACGACGCCGTCCCCCCAAACAACGCCAGCATCAGCGACAGAAAGTTCAGCTTGTCCGTCAGCTTGTCGCTACGGATGCCTTTGAACGTCGGATGATTGCCGGGACGGAGGAGTTCGTCGCCGGGCTTTTCGGTGGCGAAGTAGGCCGTCGTTACGGCTCCGTCTTCGCTCTTGAGTGTTTCAGATGACCAAACAACTACACGCGCCC
>CAZILR010000140.1:395-9993 GCA_964539995.1 uncultured Planctomyces sp. | reverse complement strand
GGGGGGGCGCGCGGCCCCCCGCCCCACCCTACGGGGCTTTTCCCGGCCGCTCCTTCGTCACGCGGCCTTCGGCCCACAGCATCAGTGATCTCAGCCGCCGCTGGCCTTCGATGAAGTAATTCGGCGGCAGCGACTTCAGATGCTCGGCGTAGCGCTGCTGTTTCTGTTCGGGCCAATCGGATTGAGGGTGAACGATTCGCTGACGTATGAGTTTGTCGATAATTTCGTCGGCAACGCGCTGATAGCCGGGGATCGTTGGATGCACATGGTCGGCGAACCAATCGTTGCCCGGAATGCCGTTTCGGCTAAGACGATCGAACAACGCTCGCACATCCACGACCGGCGTGCCGGTGTCGAGTCCGACTTGCCACACGATGTCGTTCATCGGACTGAGAATCCGCAGCGGGCAGACGTCCAACTCTTTGGCTTGGACGTACTCGGCTCGCGCAGCGGCGAATTGGCTGAGCGAATCGCAAACCTTCGCCATGTCGTATCGCAGTCCCGCATGTTGATCGTCCATCGCGAGAGTCTCGCGCAACAACCGCAGCGCTTCGCCGGGTTGATCGGCGTAGTGCTCGCGAGCCTGCGCCCACAGGTCTTCCCAATTCTGTCGTTCCGAATCCGTCAGCCCCGCGCGATGCTCGGCCTTGAACGGGGGCGAGTCGCGCAAGTTGCACGCGGGGTTCATCAGGATCAGTGGCACCCCCACTTGCCTCGCGATCGACGTCATCCGCCGCAGATTAAACTCGTAGTGTGCGATCGCGCCGCGCTGCCAAGCCTCGTCCCGGTGATAAAACTCCAACCCACCGCGATAGTCGAGTAATGCCTCCACCTCGGCCGAGAGGATCGACGCTGACTTCCCCGGCCGCGCGAGAAGCCTGTCCCCCTCGTGTTTGTCAGGCGATCCGGAGGGCGTCAGCCTCCGGACATGTTGTGCGTCATCCGTCCGAGGGCTAACGCCCTCCGGCTCACCTGTTTGACCGTGACCAACGGCCCTCTTTTGCGTCACGGATGCCCCGATCGCGCCTCGCAACATGTTGTAGGCCCGCAGCCGCGAAACTTGTTCGTGCAGTCGCCACAGCCAGCGCGGCGTCTGTTTGAGGTCGCCGTAGGTGCGGTCTTCCAAGAACTCGTTGTGGCTGCAATGCACGACGACCAAGTCCGGTTGATACCGCAGCACTTCTTCCAGAATCGGCACCATCCGATAGCTGGCGTACGACACTCCGCCACAGTTGATGACGTCCCAATGCCGATCTGACTCGGCCGTATTGAGGCTGATCTCCAGCCAAGTCGTGAACGACGTCTCGGTGGTCCACGGGTTGCCCTGCACCGTCGAATCGCCGATGCAGAAGATGCGGAACTCTTTTGGCCGTTTCGCGACCGCAAACGATTCGGGATAGAAATGAACTCGCTTTGACCGTGCGATCTCGTAGCGGTCTCCTGCCTCGTTCAACTCAAACAACGGCCGCACCGCACTGAAGCCGACGAACGGATCGTCGTGCCAACCCGGATGGCCGAAGCCGAACGCTCGGAGAACCAGTTCAATCAGGACGAATGGCAGCAAGCCCAACAGCACGGCGGCTACGCGAAACAGAACCGCTCGCCGCCAACGTGTTGAGCGCGTCGCAGCGAGCATGGGAACTCTCCTTCGGCTCGTAGAGCGGACGCCTCACACTTCCCAGCCCTTGCGATACGACTTCGTCAGGAACTGCTCGGCTTTCGGAGCGTTTGTGATCTTGCCCGTCGCGGGATCGAACTCGATGGTGGTGCCGGCGCGGAAGGCGACATTACCCAGCAGGACGATTTCGGTGAACGGCCCGGCGTAACCAAAATTGCTGCCGGTGCGGCTGCCGGTCTTACAGGCGGCGATCCACTGAGCGTGATGGCCCGGCGACTTCGGCAAGTACGGCTCCGGGCCTTTGAAGTCGGCGAACTTGTCTTCGGGCAGCAGTTTTGGTTGCCCGTCGTGAGCGATCGCGATGCGGCCCTTGTCGCCGATGAACAACGAGCCGTTCATCGGAAGTTCTTTCGCGATGTCAGCTCGCGGCTTGGCATCCCCTTCGTACCAGTAGGCATCGACGGGACCCAGTTTGCCGCGTTGTCCGAATTGGAATTTCGTAATCATCCATTTCGGGGCACTGTGTGGATGCAGGGCCGGTCCCTCCGATGTGACCTTCACCGGCCCGCCAAGCTCCAATGCCCAGAACGAGGGGTCCATCAAGTGGATCGCCATGTCGCCGATCGCCCCGCAGCCGAAGTCCCACCAGCCGCGCCATGCGAATGGCACATAGGCCGGGTGATAGTCTCGTTCGGCGGCCGGGCCGAGCCATAAATCCCATTTGAGATTCGATGGGACTGGCGGCTTGTCCGTCGGCTGATCCAAGCCCTGCTTCCACCAGCGCCCCGGTCGATCGGTGATGACGTGAACCTCGCGCACGTTTCCGATCGCACCGCTCTGAATCAATTCGACGAGCCGCAGATAGCCGGGATGTTCGTGATTCTGCGTCCCCATTTGCGTGGCGACTTTCTTCTCTGCTGCGAGCTTCGTGATCAGCCGAGCTTCCTCGACGGTGTGTGTCAGCGGCTTCTCGCAGTAAACGTGCAATCCGCGCCGCAACGCTCGGACGGTCGCCGGAGCGTGATGAAAGTCGGGCGTCGCGACGACGACCGCGTCGAGGTCTTTCTGTTCGAGCAGTTCGCGGTAGTCAAAATACTTCTTGGCCGCCGAGTGCTGACCACCCGCTGCGTTCAATCGCCCTTCGTCTACGTCGCACAGAGCAACGATGTTCTCGTCGGCCACGGCCGCAAGATCACCGGCTCCGCGTCCACCAACCCCGATCACACCGATGTTCAATCGCTCGTTCGCGCCGAGCACTCGCGATGGCTTAAGCAACGGCAACGCTCCGGCCGCGAGTCCCAATTGCACGGACGATTGCAGAAATCGACGGCG
Source organism: uncultured Planctomyces sp. (assembly GCA_964539995.1). Taxonomy (GTDB): domain Bacteria; phylum Planctomycetota; class Planctomycetia; order Planctomycetales; family Planctomycetaceae; genus SXKJ01. The sequence continues at coordinate 7,043 of CAZILR010000140.1, read as the reverse complement.
AGAAAATCTGTGGCTCATGGTGATGCCCTCTTCAAAAAGGTCGGTGCAGTGATGTCGCGAGCGTTGCTCCGCTGCGGCGGACCAAATTACGCTCAACGATCAGAAATACAAGCCGCCGTCATTTGCCCATCGTTTGCGACTGGTCAATGACTTGAGGAGCACTGCGATGAACTCCGAACCGGATTCTGGATCGTCACGACGCGATTGGATGAAGGGAGTCGCCGCCGGCTCGGTGGCCGCGCTCAGCGAGAGCGTGCTGTCGCAGCGACTCGCACAGGCCGAGCAAGCTCCCGCCGTCGGGCGTGGAAACGTCATCCAGCAAGAGAACGCGAAGCCGGGATCGGTCGATTGGCAGTTGACTCGCGTGCGGCTCGACAAGGTCGGTGGGTTTCGGTCGCAGTGGATCGAAGGGTATTGCTCGAAGCAGAGTGTGAAGGCGGGGGAGTCGATCGACATTTGCGTTTCGACCGACCCGCCTCGGCCGTTTCAGATCGAGATTTTTCGCACCGGCTATTACGGCGGTCGCGGAGCGCGGTTGATGACGAAGCTCGGCCCGTTTCAGGGCAAGAAGCAAGCGGTGCCGACTCCCGGCGAAAAGAACTTGCACGAGTGCCGCTGGGAAGCGGCGACGTCACTGAAGATTCCGAATGACTGGCCGAGTGGCGTGTATCTCGGACGGTTGAGTTTACTCGAGGACGATCCGGCGGCGGGGTATTGGCAAAGCTACGTCGTCTTCATCGTCCGCGACGACCGGCCGGCCGACATCTTGTTGCAGTGCTCGGACAACACCTGGCAGGCTTACAACCGTTGGCCCAACAACTACTCGGTCTACACGCATCCGAAGGGAGTCGAAGGTCCGTGGGCCGACGTCAGTTTTGATCGGCCGTATGCCAAATACGCTCAGATTTACGAGAACCCGATGTCGCTCGGTTCCGGCGAGTGGTTGTGTTTCGAGTTCCCGATGGCGTACTGGCTCGAACAGCATGGCTACGATGTGACGTATTGCTCGAACAGCGACATGATCACGCCGAATCACGGTTTGAAATGCAAAGCGTTCCTGAGCGTCGGCCACGACGAGTACTGGGACACCCGCCAGTACGAAAGCGTCGTGAAGATGCGCGATGCCGGAGTGAATCTGATGTTCTTCTCCGGCAACGCCGTCTGTTGGGTCACGCCACTGCGCGAGAGTCACGATGGCCGCGACAAACGGATCATGTTTCGCGGCGGTCCTTACGGCGGGAACTACAAATACGCAGAGGATCGACAAGCAAAGAACGGCCCGTTCCCGCATCGTGGTCCCGACGAGGGCTACTTGATCGGCGCTCGCAACGTCGATCCGGTCAACGGCGGTGGCGATTGGGTCTGCGCCAAGCCCGACCATTGGATCTTTGAGGGAACCGGCATGAAGAAAGGGGATCGCATCCCCGGCCTGATCGGCTGGGAATATCACGGCGATCCGCCGACCGACATTCCAGGTTTGGAAATCGTCGGCGAAGGGACCGCGCTGCAAGGAGGCACTCGGCCTCAGCATTGGACGGCGACGATTTATCCCGGCCCGAAGAACAACTTCGTGTTCAACGCCTCGACAATCTTCTGGTGCCAAGACCTGTCGAGCCCACCCGGTCACATTCTCCCGTGGTCCCACTGGAGCCGCCCGCACGGCCCCGACGAACGAGTCCAACGAATCACTCGCAACCTGTTGCAGCGAGCGTTGAGTTGACCGGTGGGCCAATCACGCGGCATCACTCAAGCTCATGTTGATCCGCAGCGAAGCAGAGGCTTTTGTGACGGTGCCGCCGAACGATTCGCTGGCGAAGCAGTCAATCTTGATCGTGAAGCTGCTGGGGTCGGTGACGGAGAGAGTCAGACTCGACAAATACTCGGCTCGTAATCGCCAAGTGCCGTCGGAGAGTTTGACTCCGTGATTCAGCGTCGCCGTGGATGGAAGGCCAGAGAGCTTCAATAAGATTGATTCCGAACCATCAGCATCCACAGTGCTGGCCACGATGGGTAACGCGAGAGGAGTTCCCACGACTCCCACGAGCATTTTCGGAAGTGATAACGCCGGCTTGTCCGTCACAGGCTCCACGCGAATTGTCACGGTCGTTGGTAGTGAAACATCTTCTCCATTGGAAGCTCTGTAGCTAAACGAATCCGTGCCAGAGAAATTGGGATCGGGCCGATAGATGAAAGAACCGTTCGGGTTCAGCATCAGCGTGCCATGAGTCGTTCCGTTGACGAGTTCGGCAGTGAGCTGGCCTCGGTTCAAAGCGACCTCGTTCTTCAAAACGCCGTTGCCGCCGACTTTCAAAACAGCGTCTTCTTTGACCGTGAAGCGATTGGGAATCGCGTAGACCGGAGGATCGACGATCTCCGTCGCTTCGGAGTTGGATTCGCCGACATGCACTCGCAATACGCCGTATGCAGTCGCACCCACTGCGTTCGTCACTTGGTAGATGACTTCGTCCGTGCCGTTGAAATCTTTGTTCGGCGTGTAGACCAACACATCGTCCGCAAAATCGGCGGGGGTTCCATTCGCGTTGACCGAAACGGTCCCAAACGCCGGTGGGATGGGAAACGAAAGCTTGAGTCCATCAGGCAGAGGATTCGTATCGTTTCCTGTCACGAAGACGGAGACCTTTTGATTCATGGGAGTAAACACGGAATCAGCTTCGGCCTGAATGGCTCCGCTGGCACCAAAGAATCTCAGAGTGGAATCAAAACGTGTTGGCGAGTGATATTCCTCAGAGGCCACGACAAACCCCGATGCCCTCGCTAAGTAGGCCGCCGAGGGCGTGTTTGTCCAATGTGCCCGGTTAGAGCTGTCTTCCGGTGGGGGACGAGTCACGACCCCGGAAAGGGCGACTCCATCGGCGGAGTACAACCGTGCCGCCAGCATGCCATGCTCGAAGCGTCTTGGCGACGGCACCGTCCCAGTCACGAAGCGGTTTCCATTTTGATCGATCGCCACACCAAGGTCTTTAAGGTTTCCTTGCATGACGACCTCTGACCCTGCTGCCGTTCCATCGGAACGAAGATTGGCAAGCATATTGCCATAAACAAAAGCCAATCCGCCATCTGGTGCATATGCCGCTTCGACCCTGGAAAGTGCTCGACCCTGGGTCGAGCCAACGGCTAATGACTCCCCTTGCAATGTTCCGATGGCATCGAATCGCTGAGCAAAAACTTCGTAGCGCGAAGTGGCGGGATCGATCCTCACGCCCGCAATGACGAACTGTCCTGCCGGCTGCATCGCGATTGCAGGACGGATGTAAGAACTGGTCGGTAAACTCTGACGTTCACTGGCGGCGACCCCGCTGGCATTAAATCGTTGGAATTCCATATTGCCCATTTTTGCTGAGGTGTTGCTCCGGCGTGCCCAGGTAACAACGAACTCTCCAGTCTCGCCGGCGATGGCAACATTCGGCGCACTCAGCAGATCACCGGCCGCCGAAGTCACGACGAGCTCATCGGTCTGCGGCTCGCCCCGAGCGCTGAATTTTTTCATGCGAATGACTGTGGTCGTTGAGTTCGCGGCCTCACGGCCTCGCCAGACGACCACGAAGTCTCCGTTTTGATCCATCGCGACGGCTGGATTGGACTCGTAGAAAAACGACTCACCCACCACGAATTCGTTACCGACCGACTTTGTTCCCTCGAAGCGCCGAGCCATGACATGGCCGGTCTCTTCGACATACCAAACCGAAACGAAACGATTGTCTCCGTCTGATGCCACGTCGGCGGCACGTTCCCCACCGCTTCGGTTGCGATGCGTCGCCATATCGAACTGTGGACGAGGAACCAACTTGGCCGGTTCGCGTTCGTTGACGATGACGGCTTTGACATATTCCGTGACGCCACCGCGGCCATCATTGATGGTGAATCGAACTTGGTATGCACCCGGTTGCCACGCATGAGTCGTCGTCAGCGTTCCATCTTGGGTAACACCGTCACCAAAGTCCCAATGAATTTGAGTCCGGTCGCCGTCGAGGTCATCAACGGTGGCTGTGAGCTGCACAATTTCATCGGTGCGTGGGAAAGTGTTGCTGATGGCAACCGTCCCGGTGGGATCGTGATTCTCCAAGTCTTCGCCAATCGTCACACGCAGGTCGATAAAACGCGAGCCGTCCACGTTGTCCGACAGCAACGGTGTCACATGAATCTTGGCACCCAGGTCATCGAAGATGCTCCCCACATCGAGCGTGGATTCGAGGAATGACGACTCCGGCGTCATGTCGAGCAGCCCCAGTTTCTTGTCGCCACCGTAATTGTGGACCGTGACCGTCACTCCGTCACCTTGAGACTCGCGGTACTCCAGCCAGTACTCTTGAGTGCTGTTGCGGCGGATTCGCAGTGCGTACACCCGGTCGTCTTGTTCGGTGCCACTGTCGGTTGCGAACAAGCGGTATTGGCCGCTTTGCGTGACGTTCACCACGTTCGTGCCAATGTCCAGCCAGCCGAACTGTGTCTTGCGAAGGGCGAACATATCGCCGTTGTCGTCGATCCCCACCAATTCGCTGCCGGATTCCATGAAGTCGAGTCCGGCGGTCTCGTCCTTGAGGAACTTCATCTGCTTCGCATCAGCGACGATCGCCTGCGGGTCTTTCGGATCGAACACTCCAACATGCGGGGCACCGGCATTGTGGCCCAATTCATGCGCCCAAACTTCGGGAATGATGTTCGCGTTCAGCCACAGACGGTCTCCGGCAAGATATCCCAGCCCGGCGTACTCGAAGCTCTTTCCTTCCAGGTAGGGATGAATGATCGTGATGTGCAGGTAGTCGTCGAGGTTGTAGCCTTTGTCCCGCAACTTCTTTTCGACCGATTTCAGGATTTGCATTGGACCTGCGGAACTCTTCTCCAATTCACTCACGCTGAAGGGCACGCTCATGCGGCCTGGGACGATGGTCAATTGATCGTCGGGAAACGTGAGCTTGCCGAAACTCTGCCGCGTGTAGAACTCATTGACCTCGGCGTAAGCGTCGCGGATTCGGGCGTCCGTGAGCGTGGTGATCGAACTCAAGTCTCCGAGCAGTCCTTTCAGGTCTCGATCTTCCAGATCGACTCGCACGACCAAAGTCGATTGCGGTCCCTGCGATCGCAACACATCGGGGTTGGCGGGGACTCGAAACGACGTTGCACTCGCGGCGGGAAGCTCCCGTCGCTCCAACGGCTCCACGCACGCGGCCAACGTGGAGCGTCCACGCCCATCGCGCAATGCTCGACGGACTTCTGTTGCGCCGCGCCACCAACTTCGCACCGTTTGCCAGATGCGGTTTGAACCCCGACTCATCGGCGACGCTCCTCCATGAGACAATGCCTTCCACCGTGGAATCTGGCACAGACGGGCGATTCGCTCCAGAGCAATCGTTCCGGCCGGAGCGATGAAATTCAGTACGCCACATTGAGTTCGAGCAAAGCTGTTGCGGTACAGCGCCATCGCGCGGCGTGGATATTCGACCGGCGAATGGGAATAATTTTCAGACAACCGGAACTCTCATCACGATCTTGTCATCGCACCGGCTCGTACACTTCCTCGGCATCTCGCGAACGACAACCTGGAAACCTCCAAAATGACGCAACCCGTGGCGACTTCCTCGGCGGAACGGCTCAGTGACAACGACGTTCAGGCAATCGATCAACTGCGAGAGGTGTATGCTCGGCTGCGAAAAGAGCTTGGCCGAGTCATCGTCGGCCAGCAGGACACGATCGAGCGGCTGGCGATTTGCCTGTTTGCTCGCGGCCACGGCCTGCTGATGGGCGTGCCGGGACTGGCCAAGACGCTGCTGGTCAGCAAGTTGGCCGAGACCATGTCGCTGAACTTCAGCCGCATCCAGTTCACGCCGGACTTGATGCCGATGGACATCACCGGCACCGACATCCTGCAAGACAGCGACAGCGGTAAACGCGAGTTTCATTTCGTGCATGGCCCGATCTTTGCCAACATCGTGCTGGCCGATGAGATCAATCGTGCTCCTCCGAAGACGCAGGCGGCGATGCTCGAAGCGATGCAGGAGCGCAAAGTCACGGTCGTCGGCAAGGCGTTCCAACTCGAAGCGCCCTTTCTCGTGCTGGCTACACAAAACCCCGTCGAGCAAGAAGGAACGTATCCGCTTCCCGAAGCGCAGCTCGACCGGTTCATGTTTCTGATCGAGCTGGATTATCCGAACGAAGACGAGGAGGTGCGGATCGCTCGCACAACGACCGGCGATGACTTGCCGGAGTTGAGCCATCTGCTGCACGCGGAGGACATCATCCGCCATCAGCAACTCGTGCGTCGCGTGCCGGTGCCGGATCACATCTATCAATTCGCGGCGCGGCTGGTACGGAAGACTCGGCCAAATGGTGAGACCGCGCCGGGATGGCTCAAACCGCTGGTCGCCTGGGGAGCCGGGCCACGAGCGGTGCAGAATCTGATCCTCGGCGCGAAAGCTCGCGCGGCGCTGATGGGCAGCTACATGGTCCGGCTCGAAGACATTCAAGCCGTCGCTGTGCCCGTGTTGACGCATCGCATCATCACAACCTTCGCCGCTCAAGCCGAAGGGATCGACGCCAAGAAGATCGTGCGACGGCTGGTGGAAGAGACGAACGCCGAAACGTGACCGTAGGGTGGGGGGGGGGGACGTGTAAAAAAACAAAAGAAGGGCA
>CAZILR010000140.1:0-385 GCA_964539995.1 uncultured Planctomyces sp. | reverse complement strand
TTCTATTTCTACTCTACCCCTTTTTGTTCCGTTTGGGGGTTGGTAACCCTCCCCCCCCCCCACCCTACGCTCTGGGCTCCGCTCGATGTTTGCCGATCGTCAACCTCGCAGCTTCTTGGATACCGGCGCGTTATCGCGACTGGCGGCGGTGCCGTTGTGTGCTCGGCGAGCAATGCAGGGGAACGTGTCGGGGCGGCACACCAGTCCGCATCGCGGAGCCAGCGTCGAATTCGCCGAGTATCGAAAATACGTCCCCGGCGATGACCTGCGGCGGCTCGATTGGCGAGCCTACGGACGCTCCGATCGCTTCTACGTCAAAGAGTTCGAGGCGGACACGAACCTGCGCCTGTGCGTGGTGCTCGACACGAGCGGCTCGATGGATTTC